>JASLOV010000214.1 GCA_030745285.1 Dehalococcoidia bacterium
GATGCCGGCCAGGGCGTGGAGTCATCCGGGGCGGGTTTCGCGCTCGCGCTCGCGCGAGCCGGGCTACGGGTCTTTGCCACGCAGGACTTCCGCTCACAGATTCGCGGCGGGCACAACTTCTACACCATCCGAGTCGCCTCAGAGCACCTTGTGAGATCACAGGAGCGCCGGCATCACCTCATGCTGGCGTTCACCCCGGAGACCGTCGATCTGCACCTCGACCTGCTGGTGGAGGGTGGCGCGGTGATCTACGACGAGCGGCTGAAGGTGGACGCCGACGCGATCGTTGCTCGCGGGCGGCTGGCCTTCCCGCTCCCGCTCGGCGGCATCGCCCAGGAAGCCGGCGGATCGCGGGTGATGATCAACACCGCCGCACTGGGCGCCGCCGCCGGTCTCACCGGCTTCTCGACCGCGACGATGGAAGAGGTGACCCGCCAGAACTTCGGGGCCAAGAGCGAGGAGGTGGCGGAGAAGAACGTCGCCGTCATGCGCGCCGCCTATGAGCTGGTCTCGGAGCGCCACGGCACGGAGTTCAGGCATCGCCTCAGCGCCGTGCCCGAGACCGGGCAGCAGCTCTTCCTCCAGGGCAACGAGGCGCTCGCCTACGGCGCGCTCGTCGCCGGCTGCCGCTTCATGTCCGCCTACCCGATGACCCCGGCGACGACCGTGCTGGAGTGGCTCACCGCCGTCGACCCGTCGCTCGGGGTGGTCACCAAGCACACCGAGGACGAGATCGCCGCGGTGGCGATGGCCGTGGGCGCGGGTTTCGCCGGCACCCGGGCGATGACGGCGACCTCCGGCGGTGGGCTCTCGCTGATGGTGGAGGCGATCGGCTTCGCCAGCATGGCGGAGGTGCCGCTGGTGATCATCGATGCTCAGCGGGGCGGGCCGTCGACCGGTCTGCCGACCCGCTCTGAGCAGTCCGACCTCCAGTTCGTGCTCAGCCTTGGACACGGGGAGTTCCCGCGCATCGTGCTCGCGCCCGGCTCGATCGGGCAGTGTTTCGAGGCCGCCTGGCGCGCCTTCAACCTCGCCGAGCGCTACCAGTGCCCGGTCTTCATCCTCACCGACTCGTACCTGGCGTCCGCGCTGCGCACCTTCCCGGCCGACTACTTCGACACTTCACAGGTGACCTTCGACCGCGGCAAGCTCGTCGTGGACGGCGCGGGGGATGCGGGCGGTACGGCGGATGCCGAAGGCAAGTTCCAGCGCTACGAGATCACGGACGATGGCATCTCGCCACGGGCCTTCCCCGGCAACCCCGGCACCATCCATTCCGTCACCAGCGACGAGCACACTGAAGCGGGGCACATCAGCGAGGACGCGGACGATCGCGTACCGATGATGGACAAGCGCATGCGCAAGCTGGAGACGGCGCGAGCGGAGATGGAGCGTCCGCGACGCTACGGACCGGACGAGGCCGACGTGACGCTCGTCTGCTGGGGTTCGACGTACATGATCTGCCGCGAGGCGGTGGAGTTGGCGGCGGCGCAGGGGCTCTCGCTCAATCTGTTCCAGTTCCTGGACATCTGGCCCTTCCCGGAGGGCGTGGAGGAGGCCTTCGACGGGGCGGGGCGGCTGGTCCTGGTCGAACAGAACTTCAACGGTCAGCTCGGGCAACTGATCCGGCAAGAGACCGGCATCCTGATCGAGGACCGCCTGCTGCGCTACGACGGGCGCGTCTTCAACCCGGAGGACATCCTCGACGCCGTCGCCGCGATGGGGCCAGCAGCGGCGAGCGCCGGGGCGGCGGAGGCCGCCGCGGGCGGCCGGGTGTCGACCGGGTGATGGAGGGAAGCACGGCATGACCACCGAGACCCGAGAACGCATCGACATCTCGATGTACGAGGGCCACGTCAAGCCGACGTGGTGCCCCGGCTGCGGCGATTTCGGCGTGCTCAACGCGCTCAAGGGCGCGCTCGCGGAGCTCAAGATCCCGCCGCACGAGGTGCTCGTCGTGACCGGCATCGGCTGCGGGTCGAAGCTCCCGGACTATATGCTCACCTACGGCCTGCTGACGCTGCATGGACGGCCGCTGCCGTTCGCCACCGGCGCCAGGCTCGCGAATCCCGACCTGCACGTCATCGTCGTCGATGGCGATGGCGACGCCTACGGCATCGGCGGCAACCACCTGATCCACACCGCGCGCCGCAATCCGAACATCACCCACATCGTCGAGAACAACCAGGTGTACGGGCTGACGAAGGGCCAGTATTCGCCGACGAGCGAGCACGGCTACGTCAGCAAGACCTCGCCGCGCGGCTCGATCGAGCAGGCGATCGCGCCCACGGCGCTGACCTTCGCCAGCGGCGCCGGGTTCGTCGCGCGCGGCTTCGCCGGCGCGCCGAAGGACCTGGCACGCATCATCGCGCGCGGCATCGAGTTCCCGGGCTATGCCCACATCGACGTGCTGCAGCCGTGCACGACCTTCAACAAGGTCAATACATACGACTGGTACCGCGAGCGCGGCTATGACTACGAGGAGACCTCGGAACTCTCGGACCGCATCGCCGCCTGGAACCGCGTCCAGCAGTGGGGCGAGCAGATCCCGCTGGGCGTGCTCTATGAGGCGTCGCCCCGCGGCCCGACGTACGAGGAGCAGATGGCGGCGCTGCAGCAGGCGGACGTCCACCCGGTGGCCGGCACGGCCGAGCATGACCCTCATGACCCGCGCTATGATGCGCTCAAGCGCCAGCTGTTCAGCTAGCCTCCGCGCGGCTGCCGACTGAAGGGACCTGATGGAGTACGACGAGTTCATCACCATCATCCAGCAGCGCATCGACCTGCCCGCGGAGCAGGACGCTGAGGTGGTGGTGATGGAGGTCGTGAACGCCCTCGCCCACGCGCTCCCTTCGGAGGAGTGCGCGATGCTGGCGGAGGCCCTGCCGGGGCCGATCGGCATGCGGCTGGCTGCCAGCGACGCGGGGTTCGACCCCCTGATCGACGAGCACCTCTTTATCGGTTACCTCATGACTGAGCATCAGACGACCGGCTACTGGGACCGCACCGCCGGAGGCGACGACGTGCTCGCCTCCGCCGCAGCCGAAGAGATCGAGCGCCGCGCCCGTGCCGTGCTGGGGCTGGTGGCGGAGACGATCCCGGCCGAGACGCTCCAGGCCGTCTGCGACGCCTTGCCCGCCATCCTCGGCGAGTGGTTCCGTGGCGAGGGTCAGGCGGTCGCTTGACCAGGCCGGCCCTCGAGGCGCTCTAACCGCCGGCCGGCGCCTCCAGCACCTCAGGCGACCCATCAGGCAGCCCCTCCGGCGGCTGAAACACCAGCGTCTCCTCAGCCACGACCACCGGCTCCACGGTCGTCGCGCCCCGTGCGCGCAGGTCCTCGATGATCGGGTCGAGCAGCGCGTCCGGGACGGAGGCCCCGGCCGTCAGGCCGACGACGTCCACG
>JASLOV010000215.1 GCA_030745285.1 Dehalococcoidia bacterium
GACCTCCACGCGCCTGTCGATCATCTCTCGCATCAGGCCGACGCACCCGTTCTGGCTCTAACTTAGGAAGTGGTACAAAGACCGGGGGCAGGTCACTTTCCGAGCTGGCTGGAGTGGCTGCCCCAGATCAGTATCGAAGGCGAAGTGGTGGAGCTGGCCCCACCGGCGCCCGTGGAGCCTGGAAGCTGACAGCAGGCAGGGTATGACTGGAGACGGGCGGGGAATCTCCCGCCCGTCTCTGATGGTGAGACGTGAGCGTGCCCTCGGGCGCCATCGAGCCATTTGCTTGCCGCAGAAGAGCCGCCGTGGCCGGAAAGCCAGCGTCGTAGTCATGGTGCCTGGCGTGGAGCCGCCGCCGGCTGAGGCGAAGTAGCAGCCGGTATCCACGCTGCGCCGGCGGCGCCGACGCCTCAGCCGGCCGTAGCCGGCACGGTCACGCGACGACGCCCGCCGCGCGCAGTTCGGCCAGCCGATCGTCGGCGATCTCCAGGTCGCCTCGCAGCACCTCGTCGGAGTGCTCTCCCATCAGCGGGGCGCGCTCGATTGGGACATCGCTCTCCGACATGCGCGGCGCCCAGCCGAGCAGTTTGATCTCACCCTGCTCCGGATGCTGCAGGGTGTGGACGAATCCGCGCTCGTTGAGGTGCGGGTCGTGGAAGAGGTCGTAAGTGTCGAAGTTGGCGGAGCAGGGCACGCCCGCATCGCCGAGCGTCTTCATCACCTCCCACTTCGTGAACTGGACCGTCCACGCCTCGATGATCTCGCTGAGCTCCGGCGAGTTGTCGCGCCGCAGCTCGGGGGTGGTAAAGCGCGGGTCCTCGGTCAGCTCGGGTTGCCCGATCGTCACGCAGAGGGTGTCGAACATGCGCGTCGTGCTGCACATGATGTAGGCGTAGTCGTTCGGGCCGCCGCCCTTGCAGGGGTAGAGGTTGACGAAGGCTACGGGCCCGTTGCCGGAGCGCCTGGCGACGGACTCGCCCCACTCCGCACCGTTGGCGACCTGGGTGCGCATGAAGTAGGTCATCGCCTCCTGCATGCTGATCTCGATCAACTGGCCCTCGCCGGTGCGCTGCTTCTGCACGTAGGCCGAGGTGATGGCGAGCGCGAGCTGCACTCCCGTGCCGGCGTCGCCGACCGTCGGGCCGGGACGCATCGGTGAGCCATCGGCCTCGCCGGTGACAGAGAAGGCCCCGGCGGCGGCCTGGGCGACCATGTCGAAGCACTTGTAGTCGGAGTAGGGGCCTTCGGTGCCGAAGCCCTTGAGGCGGGCGTAGATGATGCTGGGGTTGGCGGCCCGCATCACGTCGTAGTCGATGTCCAGCTTCTCGACCACGCCCGGGCCGTAGTTCTCCACGAAGACGTCGTAGTGCGGCGCCATCTCCAGCAGCAGCTCGCGGCCGCTCTGCTGGCGCAGGTCCAGCACGATGCTGCGCTTGTTGCTGTTCCAGTTGAGGAAGTAGGGGGAGTTGCCGTCGCCGAGCCTCGTCCGCCGGCCGGGGTCGCCGTAGACCGGCGGCTCCACCTTGACGACGTCCGCGCCGAGCCAGGCGAGCGCCTGCGTGCACGATGTGCCCGCTTCGTACTGCGTCATGTCCAGGATGCGCATTCCCTCGAGCGCCGGCATGCTACCCCTCCTCCGAAATGCAATTGTGATGCGGACATCCTAGCGCCCCATCGCGCCACCGGTGCGATCGGCCCGGGTGGGGTGGTGCCGCCGGCCCCGGCGGGCGGCGTGCGCGGGTATCATTCGTCCGGCCCGACGAGGGGCCGCGCAAGAGGGGCTGACAATGGCGACGGAGACCGACCAGGCACGGTTCGAGGCGATCGGCGGGTGGGAGCAACTGCCGGACGGCATGACGCTGCACGAGACTCCCGGCGCCGCCGTCGACGCCGAGGACCGTGTCTACCTGCTGACGCGCAACACCGACAATCCGGTGATCGTGCTGGACGCGGACGGCAGCTTTGTCCGTACGTTCGGGGCGGGCACCTTCAGTGCGCGCACGCACGCCATCACCGTCGGTTGGGATGGGCTCGTCTATTGCACGGACGATGGGCACCACACGATCACGAAGTGGACGCCCGAAGGTGACCTGCTGCTGACGATCGGCACCCCGGGGGAGTCGTCGCCGCGTTTCAGCGGCGAGCCGTTCAACCGACCGACCGACGTCGCGGTGGCGGCGGACGGCAGCCTCTTCATCAGCGACGGCTACGGCAACGCGCGCGTGCACCACTACTCGCCCGCGGGCGAGCGGCTGCACTCGTGGGGTGAGCCGGGCATCGATCCGGGGCAGTTCATGGTGCCGCACAACATCGCGATCGATGCCGAGCAGCGGCTGTACGTGGCCGACCGCGAGGCTCACCGCGTGCAGGTATTCGACATCGAGGGAACGCTGATCGATATCTGGAACAACATCCACCGACCCTGCGGGCTCTCCGTCGGGCCGGACGGGCTGGTGTACATCGGGGAGCTCAACGGCGTGGCGCTGATGCAGGGGGCGGCCGGCATCGGCCACCGCGTCGGTGTCTACGACCGCTCGGGCGAGCTGCTGGCGCGCTTCGGCGACCCCGAGGAAGGCGACGCGACCGGCCAGTTCATCGCGCCGCACGGCCTGGCGGTGGACTCGCACGGCGATGTCTACGTCGGCGAGGTGTCGTTCACGATCAGCGGCAGCCGGCTCGACCCGCCGCGCGAGTTGAAGTCTCTGAACAAGCTGAAGCGCCTCGACTAGCCTTCCTCAGTCCACGCAACGGTAGTCGGTGAGCTCGCTGCCGGGAGTGTCGCGGGCCAGCCATGGTCAATCGCTCGCGGCGCCGCCATCCGAGAGCTGCACCTCGTACTGCATTGCGGCGACAGTGTTTCCTTCGGTGTCGCTGAATCCGATGTGCCGTCCGACGCCGGGGATCTCGCTCTCAGGCATGATGATTGTGCCGCCATGCCGAGTGATGAGGGCGGCCGTCTCCGTGATCGAGTCGACCGAGACGGTGCACTCGTAGCAGGTCATGCCGCCGCCGCTCACCGGAACGTGACGCTCGTGCAAAGCGCCGTCGATCCCGGGGTCATGCTCGCTGCCGGTGCTGACGCGATAGAAGCCGGCTGGCCCCCACGCCTCGAAGCGCCAGCCGAAGACCTGCTCGTAGAAGCGCCGGGCGCGCTCCAGATCGTCCGCATGGATCGCGAAGTGAACGACGTTGTTCGCCACGGTCCCCCCTCTGCCGAGCCCGACGGAGTCACGCGGGGCTCAACGCGGATCGTACGACGGGCGAGACGGCACGCGCCGGTCGGGCGTGCGGTTCATGCCTGATCTGGTACGGTATCCGCTCGATTGACGCCGTCGACTTCGCACCCCTCCGAGCGATTTCGCGCGAAGTCGCGAGCGACTATCAGGAGGGGAACCGATGACTCAGGTTGATACTGTCTGGGAGATCCCGGAGGGAGCCGGCGGCTTCCTCCAGTGGGACAAGATGCACGCGCCGAGGCCGCAGTCGCCTCTGACGGAAGATGTCTTCCTCTCGCTGGTCTCACAGGGCTTCACAGAGGGCATGGACGAGTACTCATGCCCCGTGGGGATGTCGTACACGGTGATCAACCGGTACGGCTTCAGCGAGATCACACCGTTCGAAGAGCCCGGGACGCCGGCCTTCGGCCAGCGCATCGAGCAGTACCAGGCAAAGATGCAGGACGTGCTGCCTCGCATGGGCGAGATCTGGGAGCACGAGTGGCTGCCGCGGATCACTCCCGGCATCGAGCGGGCGCGCGACCAGGACCTGACGGCGTTCGACGACACCGCGCTCAGCAGCGAGTTCGAGCGCATGCTAGAGGAGTTCCTCGACCGCTACCGGGTGCACGGCATGCTGAACTTCGTCACCGTCTCCGCCAGCATGTTCGCGGACTTCTACAACGAGGCGTTCTCGCCGAATGACCCGACCGAGGCGTACCAGCTGCTCGGCGGCTACCCGACGCGCTCCGTGGATGCGGGACGCGGGCTGTGGGCGCTGGGCCGCACGATCGCGGCCAGCGACGGTCTGCGTGCCGTGTTCGAGTCGACCGAGCCGGCCGAGCTGCCGGCGAAGCTCGAGGAGTCAGCCGAGGGGCAGGCGCTGGCGAGCGCGCTCAGTGAGTACCTGGAAGAGTTTGGCTGGCGCTCCGACGTGTTCGAGCTGGCGGACCCGACGTGGGGGAGGATCCGACGATCCCGCTCAACACCCTGCAGGGATACGTCGAGCTCGACGACAGTCACGACCCCGAGGTGCGCTACCGCGAGGCCGTCGATGTGCGGGAGCGCCTGATGGCGCAGGCGCGCGAGCGGCTGGCGGACGATCCGGAGCGGCTGGGGCAGTTCAACGGCATGCACGAAGCCGCGCGCCACTACCTGACGCTGACGGAGGACCACAACTACTGGATCGACCAGGTGGGCAATGGGGTGGTGCGGAAGGGAGCGCTGGAGTTCGGACGCCGGCTCGCCGAGCGTGGCGCCATCGACTCCGCGGACGATGTCTTCTGGCTGTACATGAACGAAGTCCACGCCGGCATGGCCGGGACCGAACAGCGGGCGCTGGTCGCGGAGCGACGCGCGGAGAACCAGCGCTGGGCGGCGGTCGTGCTGCCGCCGATCCTCGGCGAGCCGCCCCCGCCGAGCGGCGACCCGTTCGAGGCCGCGATGATGAAGATGTTCGGGGAGCCGGCCGAGCCGAGCGCGGACCCGAACGTCGTGACCGGCATCGGCGCGTCTGCGGGCACGGTGCAGGGCACGGTGCGGGTGGTGATGGACCTGTCCGAGGCGAGCAAGGTGCGCGAGGGCGACATCATGGTCTGTCCGATGACCATGCCAGCCTGGACGCCGCTGTTCTCGATCGCCAGTGCGGTCGTGACCGACACCGGCGGAGTGCTGAGTCACTGCGCGATCGTCAGCCGCGAGTACGGCATGCCGACCGTCGTCGGCACCGCCGTGGGCACATCGGTGCTGAAGGACGGCATGGTCGTGACGGTCGACGGCTCGAGCGGGGTGGTACGCATCGACTCGCGCTAACCAGCCGCTGGCGAACCGCCCGCCAACCGATCGTCGACGGCCCGGCCTCGTGCCTACGACTCGTGGACGGTGTAGCCTTCGACGAAGGTCATCGCCACGGGCTGGTCGCGTACCTCTGCCGCGGGCACGTCGCGCAGGTCGACGTCGAGCAGCGTGAGGTCGGCAAGCTTGCCGGGCTCGATGCTGCCCTTCACGTCCTCCGTGAACGAGGCGTAAGCGCCGTTGATGGTGTGCATGCGGATTGCCGTGTCCAGGTCGACGCGCTCGTCCGGGCCGCAGACATCGCCGCTTATGGTGGCGCGCGTCATCGCCTGCTCGATGGCGAACAGCGGACGGTAGTCGGTGACTGGGGCGTCGGAGGAGCCGGCGACGCTGACGCCGGCCTCGATCAGCGAGCGGGCGGGGAACATCACGTCCGCGCGGTGCCGCCCGTAGTTACGGATGTAGCCATCGCCGAACTCCCAGAAGAAGGCGGGCTGCATGGCGGGCACGATGCCCTGGCGGATGACGCGCTGCTGCAGGTCCGGCGGCGTGATGCCGCAGTGGTCGATGCGGTGGCGCAGCCCCTCGCGCGGAGCTTCCTCCTGGGCGCGGGCGAGCGCGTCCAGCGTCTGCTCGATGGCGCGGTCGCCGACGGCGTGGACGGTGCACTGCCAGCCGGCGCGGTGGGCGCGGCCGAGCAGAGCGTCGAGGTCGTCCTGCGCCCAGTAGGCGATGCCGGAGTCGTCGGAGTTCGACGTGTACGGTTCGCGCGTCGCGGCGGTCGGACCGGAGCTCGATCCGTCGGTCATCACCTTGAAGGCCCCGATCCTGAGGCGCTCCGAGCCGAAACCGGTGCGGAAGCCGGTATTGAGGATCGGAACGTGGGGGTGGTCGAGCGAGTTCACCGTGACGAAGGCGTAGAGGCGGACCTGGAGGTCGCCCGCCTCGACGAGGTCGGTGGCGATGTCGACCGGCTGGCCGGCCATGCCGCCGGCGTCGTGGACGCTCGTGCCGCCGGCGGCGAGGTAGGCGTCGTTCGCCGCGAGCAGCCAGCTCCGAAGCTGGTCGGTCGACGGTTGCGAGACGGCCTGGAAGGGTGCGTTGGCGCGCTCGTACGAGACGCCGAGCAGGTTGCCGTCGGCGTCCCGGTCGTAGCGCCCGCCGTCGGGGTCGGGGGCGGTCTCGGGGAGACCAGAGCGAGCGAGCGCCGCGGAGTTCCAGGCGAGGATGTGTCCGCAGGTGCGGGTGAAGATCACGGGATGGTCGGGCGCGACCGGGTCGAAGTCGTGGCGGTTGGGGTGGCGTCCCTCGGCGAGTTTGGTGTGGTCGTAGCCGCGCCCGCGGATCACGGCGCCGGCCGGGAGCGCCTGCGCGCGTTCGCGGACGGCCTCCACCAGCGCTGCGATGGAGTCCATGCCCGGGGCCTTGCAGTCGATGGCGTCCCGCAGACCGCCCACCCCGACGAAGTGGGCGTGGGAGTCGATGAAGCCCGGCAGCAGCGATCGCCCGCGCAGCTCGATGTGGGTGGTCGCCGGCCCGCCCGTCGCGCGCACCTCGGCGTCCGAGCCGGCCGCGAGGATGCGGCCGCCGGCCACCGCGACGGCCTCGGCGATGCTGTTGGCGGCGTCGACGGTGTGCACGACGCCCCCGCTGAAGATCAGGTCCGCCCGGTCACCGGCCATCGTCTAACCCTCCAGCGTTCGCTGTGGCCGCCTGTCGCCGTCGTGCGGGCTAGTACCTGCCGCCGAGCTTGCTGTGGTCCCACGAGTAGATGTTGGTCGGTCGCACGCGGATCACCGCGCGCTTCGCCGCCTGATTGAGGCGGGCTTCGCTGGGAGGGGGCACGGGCGCCGTCGGGTCCACCTCGCCGCGCTTGGCCGCGGTGGCGATCTGGACATCGACCACGAGCTCGGGCGTGTCGAGGATGACGTCCGCCTTGCCGCGGATGACGAGGCCGCGCACCTCCGAGTACGCGATACCGGTCTCGAGCATGCAGGTGATGCGAGGGTCGGCCTCGAGGTTGAGGACCTTCTGCGCCTTGCGATAGGTCGTGAAGTGGATGTCGCCGTCGATCATCGCGTACCACATCGCGACCATGTGCGGCCAACCGTCGTGGCCGATGCTCGCGACCTGCAGGGTCGCGCCATGCTCCAGGAAGTCGAGCCGCTCTTCGTCGGTCATCGCAATCTCGTTGCGTCGGCTGGGCATCGTTACCTCCTCGGGCGGTCGGGTGGCAAGCATAGGCGCGATCGGGCCTGCAGCGCGCTCGTGGAGCGCCCGCGCCCTGGCGGGGCGCATGCCGCACGGTTGAGCCCGTGCTAGAGTCCGGCCGCATCCGCCAGCGCGAGCGAGGAGGCCGAAATGGCTGAGTTTGAGACCGTTCTGTACGACGTCAAAGACAACGTTGCCCACATTACGCTGAACAGTCCCGACACCTTGAACACCTTGACAACGCAGATGATCGTCGACATCGACGACGCCATGAAGGAGGCGGAGCGCGACCCCGAGGCGCGCGTGATCGTCTTCACCGGCGCGGGCCGTGGATTCTCCGCTGGGCACGACCTCTCCGGCCGCCCGCAGGCGGAGCCACCGCCCGACGCGCCACGCCGGGGCAGCGTCGAGGGCCGGTTCGACTACGAGGAGGAGTACTACCTCGAAGCGAACCTCAACATCCGAAACCTGCGCACGCCGACGATCGCCGGGCTGCGAGGCCACGTCGTGCTGGGCGGGCTGATGACTGCGCTGATGTGCGACCTGGTGGTGGCGGAGGAGAGCACGAACCTCTGGAATCCCTCGGTGCGCCACTCCGGCACCGGCGGCGAGATCATGGTGCTGCCTTGGGAGATCGGCGTGCGCAAGACGAAGGAGATGCTCTGGACCGGCGACGCGCTCGACGTCCACGAGGCGGAGCGGCTGGGCATGATCAACCGCGTCGTGGAGGACGGCACCCTGGACGCGGAGTGCCAGCGACTGGCCGACCGCGTCGCGCTGATGCCGCCGAGGGCGCTGTGGATCACGAAGCGCTCGCTCAACAAGCTGCAGGAGATCCAGGGCATGTTGCAGGCCTACGAGCACCACTTCCTGATGCACCAGCTCGGCCATGCCACGGACGAGCAGGCGGAGTGGAACGCCGAGGCGGCGGAGGCGCGCAAGGACGGCGGCCTGAAGGACTGGCTGGCCTTCCGCGACGGGCCCTTTAACGAGCAGGCGAAGCGCGAGTACAGGTAGCCGCCACGCGAGCCCGGGGCCAGTTCCCAGGCCGCCTTCGCACTGACTGAGGGGGAGACGATGGGCAGACTGGACGGGCGGGTGGCGCTGGTGACGGGCGGGGGGCGCGGCATCGGCCGCGCGATCGCGCTGGAGATGGCGCGCGAAGGCGCCACCATCGCCGTGGCCTCGCGCACGGAGGCGCAGCTGGAGTCCGTCGTCGCGAAGGTGCGCGAGCTGGGGAGCGACGGGCTCGCCCTCCCGGCCGACGCGATGTTGCAGGAGGAGGCACAGGGCGCCGTCCACTCCACGCTTGAGGCCTTCGGGCAGCTCGACATCCTCGTCAACAACGTCGGCGGTGGCGTGACCCGGTCCGGGCCGGCGGATCACGATCCGTTCACCGGCGACGAAGAGGTCTTCGTCGACAACATCACGCTCAACCTCGTTACCCACTACTGGGCGACGCGGGCGGCGTTGCCCTCGATGAGGGAGCGCGAGTTCGGTCGGATCATCAGCATCGGCTCCGGGTATGCGAAGCGAAGCGGCGGGGGGCTGGCCTACACGGCGGCGAAGCACGGCTTGATCGGGTTCACACGCTCGCTCGCCGGGTACGTCGCGCCGTACGGCATCACCGTCAACTGCCTCTGCCCGGGTTGGACGAACACCGATCTGATCGACATCGAGGCGATGGCGGAACGGATGGGGACCGATGTCGAGGGCGCGAAGGCCAACCTCGCCAACGACAACCTGCTCGACCGCATCCTGGAGCCCGAGGAGCTGGGGCCGATGGCGGCGCTGCTCGCGGCGCCGGAGTCGGCCGGCATCACCGGCCAGGTGATCAGCGTCGACGGCGGCTACAAGGTCTGATGGGGGGAGCGACCAGATGCTAGAGCGATTCAAGGTGCCGGAGGCCGACCGCGTCTACGTCTCCGTGGAAGAGATGCGTCCGGCGACGGAGTCGATCTTTCGGGCGCTGGGCGTGAGCGACGAGGACGCCGTTCAGGCGACCGATGTGCTGATGATGAACGACCTGCGAGGGGTGGAATCGCACGGCGTCTCGAACATGCTGCGCGTCTACGTCGCGTGGTATCGCTCCGGCCGGCTGCAGGCGCAGCCGGAGTTCACGATCGAGCAGGAGACGGAGACGACCGCCACCATCGATGGAGGTCAGGGCCTCGGCCTGCACGTCGCGCCGAGGGCGATGCGGATGGCGATCGAGAAGGCGCGGGAGCACGGCATGGGCGCGGTCGGCGTCCATGCCGTCGGGCACATGGGCGGCGCCGGCTACCACGCGATGATGGCGATGGAACACGACATGATCGGCATCGCCATGTCCTCCAGCGGCTCGAACCAGATGGTGCCGACCTTCGGCGCGGAGCCGCGGCTGGGAACGAACCCGATGGCGTGGGCCGTACCCGCCGGCCGCATGCCCCCGTTTGTCTTCGATGTCGGCACGACACAGGTGGCGGCGAACAAGATGTCGCTGGCGCGGCGCGTCGGCGCGAAGATCGCCCCGGGCTGGGTCTCGGACGAGCACGGCACGCCGCTGATGGAAGAGGGCGACGTGCCGGAGAAGTACTTCCTGCTGCCGCTCGGCTCGACCCGGGAACTGGGCTCGCACAAGGGCTACGGGCTGGCGACGGTCGTCGACATCCTCTGCAGCGTGCTCGTCGGACTCGGGCCGGGGTTCAAGGCGATGGAGCCGGGCTTTCACATGATGGCGCTGCGCATCGACGCCTTCACCGACCTCGCGCAGTTCAAGTCGCACATGGACGAGCTGCTGGAAGGGCTGGCGACCACGCCGCCGGCGCCGGGGCACGAGCGCGTGCTCTACGCGGGCCAGCTGGAAGCCGAGGAGACGGAGCTGCGGCTGGCCGAGGGCATCCCGTACCACAGCGAGGTGATCGAGTGGTTCAGGGGGATCGAGGCGGAGCTGGGGCTGGATTTCAGCTTCACATAGCGCCTGCACCCGGCCGCCTTCGAGGGGAGACGCGATGACGTTCGTGACCGACATCCGCCACGTGATCGCCCACCCGCCGCGGGGCAAGAACCTGCTCTTCGTGCGGCTGGAGACGGACGATGGGCTGCACGGCTGGGGCGAGTGCTACACGCAGTCGGACCGCGACACCTCGATCGCCGCGCACCTCGATCAACTCGCCCGCTACGTCGTCGGCTGGGACGCGCGGCAGATCAAGCAGTTCACGGACGCGATGTTCAACGACTTCTCCGCCCGCCGCGGGGCGATGGACTACTACAGCGCGATCAGCGGCATCGAGCAGGCGCTGTGGGACCTGGCCGGCAAGCGGCTGGGCGTGCCGGTGTACGAGCTGCTCGGCGGGGCCTGCCGCGAACGCATCCGGGTCTACGCCAACGGCTGGGGCCGCGGCGGCTCGCACGAGGACCTGGCGGAGAGCGCGCAGGCGATGGTGGAGCGCGGCTTCACGGCGATGAAGTTCGACCCGGTGCCCGGCCCGTGGCGCACCCTGATCTCGCGCGAGCAGGAGCGCGAGGCCGTCGAGCGGGTGCGCGTCGTGCGCGAGGCGGTCGGCGACGACGTCGAGATCCTCGTGGAGATGCACCGCCGGCTGGCGCCGATGCACGCCACCCGCATCGCACAACAGATCGAGCAGTACCGGCCGTTCTGGTATGAGGAGCCGGTGCTGGCGGAGAACCTCGACGCGCTGGCCTCGACGCGAGCGGCGATCAACATCCCGGTGGTGACCGGCGAGGAGCTGTACACGAAGTTCGAGTTCCGCGACGTCTTCGAGAAGCAGGCGGCGGACATCATCAACCCGGACGTCTGCAACGTCGGCGGCATCCTCGAGCTGAAGGAGATCGCGGCGATGGCGGAGGCCTACTTCGTGGCCGTCTCGCCCCACAACTACAACAGCACGACCGTCGGACTGGCGGCGACGATGCAGGTGGCCGCGACCATTCCTAACTTCCTGATCACCGAGTACTTCGTGAACCTCGAGGAGTGGGGGCGCGAGGTCGCGACGGCGCCGTTCGAGGTCATCGACGGCTACATCGAGCTGCCGGCGACGCCGGGACTCGGCGTCGACCTCGACGAAGGCGCGCTGGCCCGTTTCCCGTAT
Organism: Dehalococcoidia bacterium; assembly: GCA_030745285.1. Taxonomy (GTDB): domain Bacteria; phylum Chloroflexota; class Dehalococcoidia; order UBA2979; family UBA2979; genus SHYR01. The sequence goes on from JASLOV010000215.1 coordinate 11,312, forward strand.
GAGCAGTTCCCGGCGCGGTCGCCTCGCATGGCCCGCGACGAGGGGCCGTAAGGCGGAACGTGGCGGCGGGACTCAATGGGGCTGCCGCATCCGCGGTTATGATTCATCGCACGCGCGTGTTAGGCAGAGATCCGAGGGGAAGATTCCATGAAAGCTGCCGTGCTGTACGAGGCGAACGAGCCGTTGCGGGTCGAGGAGCTGGAGCAGCAGTCGCCGCAGACGGGCGAGGTACGGGTCCGCATGGAAGCGGCCGGCGTCTGCGCGAGCGACCACCATGTCATGCACGGTAGCGCGCTGCTGCCGACCCCGGTCGTGCTCGGGCACGAGGGCGCAGGCGTGGTCGAGGAGATCGGGCCGGGTGTGACCGCGGTCGCGCCGGGCGACCGCTGCATCCTCTCATTCGTCTCCAACTGCGGTCATTGCCGGATGTGCCGCTCGGGCAGTCCGCAGCTGTGCGACACCAACGCGCAGACTGGTACGCTGCAGTTCGACGGCACCTCGCGTCTGCGCAACGGCGAGGGCACCGAGGTCTTCCAGATGGCGAAGCTCGGGGTCTTCTCGGAGTCGATCGTGTGCCCGGAGCAGGCCTGCCTGTCGGTGCCCGACAACGTGCCGATGGAGGTGGCCGCGCTGATCGGTTGCTGCGTCACGACCGGCGTCGGATCAGTGATCAACCAGCCCGGCATCGAGGCCGGCGCCAGGATGGCGGTCTTCGGTTGCGGCGGCGTTGGCCTCAACGTGATCCAGGGGGCGCGGCTGCTCAACGCCTCGCAGGTGATCGCCGTCGACATCATCGAGCACAAGCTGCGGTTCGCGGAGCAATTCGGGGCCTCGGACACGGTCGACGCCACGGCGTCCGATCCGATCGAGGCGATCCGGGAGCTGTCGGGCGGGGGCGTCGACTTCGCCTTCGACGCGTTCGGGTCGGCGGAGACGCTGAGCCAGGCGGTGGACAGTCTCGGTAAGAACGGCACCGCCGTGATGGTGGGGCTCGCGCCGGTCGGCGACCGCACCGCGATCGACATGGTCGACCTGGTGCGCAATCAGAAGCGCATCGTGGGCTCGTACTACGGGTCCGGGAGCCCGCATCAGACGTTTGCGAAGATGGTCGACTTCTACACGCGCGGGAAGATCGACGTCGAGGCGCTGATTACGCGCCGTCACCCGCTGGAGGAGATCAACGAGGCCTTCGAGCGGCTGGCGGCCGGCGAAGACGGCCGTGGCGTGATCGTCTTCTCATAGGATCGGCGTGCCGAGTCGTCGGACGGTTCAGGTGAGTACGCCGGCAGCAGCGTGGCGGGATATCTCGTCGCCGGAGAGCCCGAGCAGCTGCTCCAGCACGTAGTGCGTGTCTTCGCCCAGTGTCGGAGCGGCCTTGCGTAGCCGCGCGGGGGTCTCCGAGAAGTGCGTGACCGGGCCATCGTAGGGCGTTGGCCCCATCACGCTGTGGTCGAGCGTGACGAAGAACCCGCGGTGCGAGAGCTGAGGGTCCTCGTAGAGGTCAGAGGGGCGCGCCAGCGCGGCGGCCGGCACGCCGAACGCGCGTAATTCCTCCGCGACCTCCCAGGCGTCACGGCCGGCACACCACTGGCGCAGCGCGACGTCCAGTTGCGGGCGCTGCACGCGGCGCGCGGCGAGGCTGTCGAACTGCTCGTCGTCGAAGGGGTAGAGCGAGGGCACCGCTTCGATCAGCGCGTGCCACTGCTCAGCCGTCTGCACATCGATCGCCACGTAGCGCTCCGTGCCGGCGGCGGCGTAGACGCCGTGGGGGCAGGAGGTGAGCGAGTGGTGGCCGGCCGGCTGGGCGACGCGGCCGTTGACGGTGTAGTCCAGCAGCAGCGGCTCGATGAAGTGAATCGCCGCCTCCACCTGGCTGAGGTCGACGTGCTGACCGCGGCCGCTGGCGTTTCGCTCGTAGAGCGCGGAGCCGAGTGCGGCGAGGCCGTAGCGGGGGGCGATCAGGTCCGTGTACGCGCCCCACGGACCGGCGGGGAGGCGGTCCGGCCAGCCGGTGATGTGATGGAGACCGGCGAGGGCGGCGCCCTGCGTGCCGAAGCCGCCGTAGGTGCGCTCCGGACCGGTCTGCCCGCGCAGGCAGGAGCTCAGCATCACGAGGTCGGGGCGGCCCTCGCTGAGCGTCTCCCAGTCGAGCCCGAGCTTCGTCATCGTGCCCGGCGTGAAGCTCTCGGCCACGACGTCGGCCCAGCCAGTCAGCCGGCGCGCGAGCCCGCGGCCCTCTTTGGTGGCGAGGTTGAGGGTGAGCCCGAGCTTCGACGAGTTGAAGTTGGCCATGAACTGCGCGTTGTCCATGCCCGGCTCGCCGTTCTTGAAGGGCGGCGCTCCTCGCAGCACGTCGAGGCGCGTCGCCGACTCGACATGCACGACGGTCGCGCCGTGGTCGGCCAGCGCCTTGACGATGATCGGACCGACGCCGACCCAGGTGAAGTCGGCGACCTTGAGTCCCTCGAACGCCGAGCTTCGTGCGCCGTTGCCGCTGCCGCCGTTGCGGTGGACCACGGGCGGGCGGGAAGCGTCGAGCAACTCGTGCCCCTCATCGAGCGCGGGCGCGCCGCGATGCAGCTCGGCCGGGGTGGCGGAGAGGTGCACGAAGCGGCCGGGGTGGCGGCGTCCGCCGAACTCGCGCCAGTAGTCGCGCGCCGCGAGCTGGGGGTCAGAGTCGATGTCCTCCACGGTGAAGATCGGCGCGACCAGCAGCGATTCGGAGACGGCGCGCGCCTGCAGTTCACTCTTCGTCTTGCCGGCGACGAACTCGACGACGTGACGGACGGCGGCGTTGACGTCGGCGACATCGAGAGTGTCCGCCTGGAGCAGCGGCAGCCAGTTGGCCCAGTCGACCGCCTCGAGCTCCGGGTCGAGCGGCGCCTCCTCGGCCGCCCACTGCAGCAGCCCCGCCAGGGTCGGGCCGCCGCGGAAGTTCGCGAAGGCGCAGCCGTCCGCGCAGGCGACGAGCGAGGGCGCCTCCAGCCCGGGGATGCGCTGCAGCACCGGGTTGGCGCGGTCGTCGCCGGCGCCCGGCGGGTCGCCGCCCTCGTTCGGCGGGAAGCCCGTGGCGTTCATCAGCGTCCAGACGACGGCGGCCTGGGTCGAGACGTCGAGGTGCTGGCCGAGGCCCGAGCGGGCCCGCTCGTTGAGGGCGACGACGGCGTCCGCCGCGGCCTGCGCGCCGGCGTGGAAGGCGGCCTGCGGGTAGCCGATCGGCACGGGCGGGCGGTCGCGGTCGCCGAGCGGGGCGCCCTGGAGCGCCAGCAGTCCGCCGGCGGCTTCAAGCGTCAGCTCCGAGGCCGGCTGACCGGCCATCGGGCCATCCTGCCCCCATGGCGTGACGGAGACGTAAACCAGCGCCGGATTGAGCTCGTGGACGGCCTCGTACCCGAGGCCCCGTGCGTCCATTTCGCCCGGGTTGGCCGACTCCACGAACACGTCGGCCTCCGCCAGCAGCCGCCGCAGCGTCTCGCGATCCGTCTCGGCGGCGATGTCGAGCACGACGCTACGCTTGCCCAGCGCAACGGCGGCCCAGTAGAGCGAGCCGTCCGGGTCGCCTTCCAGGCCGTGCTCGAAAGGAGGCATGCGGCGCGACGGTGAGCCGCCGGGCGGCTCGATCTTCACGACCTCCGCGCCGAGGTCGGCGAGGACGCGCCCGGCGAGTTCGGCGCGGGCGTCGGTCACGTCGATCACGCGAATGTCGCGGAGCGGGCCCGTGTTCGGGCCGGTGTTCGGGCCGGCAGACAGGTCTGGCATCATGGCAGCAGGGTACACACGGCGTGCAACTCCGCGGCGGTTCCGGGGCAGCCCGCGGCCGCCTAGCCGGCCCCGTCGAGCCCTCGTGGCTCTCCCTGGGCGCGGGCGGCGCAGACGATGAACTCGAGGTCCGAGCCCTCGTCAGCCTGGATTTCGTGCTCGATCGCGGCGGGGAAGAAGATGAAGTCGCCCCCGGAGACGTGCGATGTCCAGGGGCCGCAAGAGACCTCGCCGCTGCCGCTCAGGAAGTAGTAGACCTTCTCCACATCGTCATGGATGTGTCGCTCATTCCTCCCGCCGGCCGGCAGCCGGTTGTGGAGGATGAACTGGAGCGAACTTTCGAACGGGACATCGCCAGCGGTGAAGATGCGGCGCACCTTCAACTCGCCTCGCGAGGCCTGCTCGTCGATGGCGGAGTAAGGCTGTACGAGCAGTCGTACGTCCTCGCCCGCCGCCGCGCCGTCCTGTTCAGTCATGCGCCCCTCCTTGCGTGTGGTGCCTGGCGGTGTGGTGCCCGGCTGTGTGGTGCCTCGTGCTGACTTCGTGTCGCCGCATCCTAGCGGACGCCCGCGCCGCCATGGGTGCGAGCGGCTTGCTAGGATGTCCGGCGAATCCGACGGGCGCCGTCAGCGGCGCCATCGGCGTGGCTTCGGAGGCGAGATGAAACTGGCAGTCGAGTTTCCCAGCATCGTGTACCGCGAGGGCCGGGCCGGGGTGGTGGCACTGGCGCAGGCGATCGAGCGGATCGGGTTCGACCAGATCGATGTCTTCGACCACGTTGTGATGGGGCACCCGATCGAGGGCCGAGCGAGCGGGCCGTACCCGGCGAACATGCCGATCATGGAAGCGCTGGCGATGCTGGCGTTCATCACGGCCGTCACGGAGCGGGTCGGGCTCGGCACGGAGGTGCTGGTGCTGCCGCAGCGCCAGCCGGTGCTGGTGGCGAAGCAGGTGAGCACGATCGACAGCCTCTCCGGCGGACGGGTGCGGCTCGGGATCGGCGTCGGCTGGCAGGAGTCGGAGTTCGACGCGCTGGGCGCCGACTTCCACAGCCGCGGACGGGCGATGGACGAGGCAATTGCGCTGATGCGCGCCTGCTGGTCGGACCCGTCGATCTCGGCGGATGGCGAACACTACCCGGTCGAGGAGATGGCGATGGAGCCGAAGCCGCCCGCCGAGGCAGGCCTGCCGATCTGGATCGGGGGCGGTTCGCCTGCGGCGCTGAAGCGCACGGGCACGCTCGGCGATGGCTGGCTCGCCGGCGGAGGGGTATCGGCGGGAGCCGAGGCCATCGCGACGATCAAGCGGCACGCCGAGCAGGCCGGGCGCGACCCGGACGCGCTGGGGTTCCAGTCGTGGCTGGCCCCGATCCCCGGTGGCGACGATCCGAACGTCAGCGCTCGCGCCTTCATCCAGGACCCGGACGCGATAGCCGCCTCGGCGGCTGCGGCCGCGGAGGCGGGCTTCGACTGGGCGACAATCAACATCACGGCGATCTTCCAGAACGGGGCCCGCAGCAGCGAGCAGATGGCGGAAGTGCTCGAGACAATCCACGAGCGGCTCCGTCGCGAGGTCGGCTTCGAGTAATTCGCAGGCGGGGCGCCCGGGACGGGCGCGTGGCGTTAGAGCTCGATGACGGAGCGGCCCTGGATGCCCCAGTGGTCGTCACGTCTGGTGACCAGGAAGGCCGCCTGTTCGCGGCGGTCGCCGCCGTCCAGTGTCGCCTCGACCGCGACATTGACCGCGGTGCCGCCCACCTGCGTGGCGCGGACGTCGTGCGAACTGAGTGGCGCCCAAGGCCGGGCGGAGAGCGCTTCCGCGCAGGCGGCGGCGTCCGGCCAGCGCTGCACGTCGCCGGGATTGGCCTGGATTAGCGGTATGTTGCAGAGCGCGGCGCAGGCGGCGAGGTCCTGGGCGCCCCAGGCCTTGATGTAGCGCTCGATGAGGTCGACCGCCGCGGTCTCGGTGGGTGATGCGCCCTGTTCCCCGCCCCAGGAGTCGACGCCGAAGCGGGCCTGGATGCCCCAGCTCTCGCCGACCTTCGTGATCACGTAGGTGACGCGGTTCTCCAGGATGATGCCGTCGTCCGCATCGAAGCGGGTCCAGCCGCCCGCCAGGTGCACCGTGTCGTCCGCCTGGTGAACGGTCTCCGGCTCGATGCCCTGGGTTCGCACCCAGCCGGTCGCCTCGAACCGCTGCCATGAGGCGTGCGTGGAGGAGTAGTCGGCGGCGGTCTCGAAGATGTGGCTGTCCCCGCGCGGCGAGACCCGCACGTGCGGGTAGCTCATCACGTCCGCCCAGGCATCGGGGTCTTTGGAGTTGAAGGTCTCAAGGAATGCCCAGTAGGCGTCGAGGGCCGCAGCGTATGTGGTCATTCCCAGTTCTCCCATTCTCCTAATACGACGGTCGAGGGTATTCCGGACGCGGTCGCGCACGGGGCCGGACCGAGGCCCTCGCGCGGTCACCTGCCGATGGCGTAGGTGTCGCGGCGCGGGTCGGCGCCGCCGGTCAGCACGCCGCTCTCGTGGTCGACGACGATGGCGGAGAGCACGCCCATGCTCATCGGCTCCCAGTCGTTGCGGACGGCGACGTCGTGGCCGCGCCCGGCGAGGTCATCCCGCACCTCGGGCGGGATGCGGCCTTCGATGTTCAGCCGGCCGGGGAGGTAGGTGTGCGGCCAGAACGAGTTGGGGAAGTTCGATGAGGTGAAGCGCGGCGCCTCGATCGCCTGCTGGGCATCCATCCCGAACTCCACGATGTTGAGGAAGAGCTGCACCATCGCCTGCGGTTGCGCGTCGCCGCCGGGGCATCCGAACGGCATGAAGAGCTTGCCGTCCCGGAATGCCATCGAGGGGTTGGGCGTCAGCCGCGGGCGCTTCCACGGCTCGACGCGCGAGGCGTGGTCGGGCTCCAGCCAGCTCTGCGACCCGCGGCCGGACATGATGATGCCGAGGCCGGGCACGATCGGCGTGTGGAACAGGGCGTCGCTCGGCGTCGCGGAGAAGGCGTTGCCCCAGCGGTCGACGACGCAGGTGTAGCTCGTGTCGTACTCCTGCTCGCCGACGACGGGGGGAGCGGCGACGGTCGCCGCGGCGTCGAGCGTGTTCCCGCCGTTCGACAGGTCGCCGGCCGGCGGCATCTCCGCGAAGGCCCGGGACGGGTCGATCGCTGCGCGTCGGGCGCGCGTGTACACGTTGGAGAGCAGGGCATCGATCGGCACGTCGACGAGGTCCGGGTCGCCGTAGTACTGGTGGCGGTCCGCGAAGGCGAGGCCGAGCGCCTGCGAGAGCAGGTGGATGTATTCCGGTGAGTTGTGGCCGAGCGCGGGCAGGTCGTCGTGCTCCAGCATCTGCAACACTTGCGCGACGACGGGACCCTGGCACCAGGGACCGCAGGTGAAGATCTCATAGTCCTTGAAGCTCGCCGTCACCGGCGGCTCGACCTTGACGGAGAATTCGGCGAGGTCCTCGTAGGTGATCAGCCCGCCCTGTTGCTCGCTAAAGCGGGCCATCTCCTCTGCGATCTCGCCGCGGTAGAAGAGGTCGCGGGCGGCCCGGATGCCTGCCTCGCGCCCGGGAGAGGAGCTCGCCCGCTCCGCCCCCACGAGGCGGGTGAAGGTGCGGGCGAGCTCCGGCTGCAGGAAGCGCTTGCCGACCTCGGGCAGGCGGCCGCCCGGCAGGAATACGGCGCTGCTGGAGGGCCAGCGCCGGAGTACACCATCGTCGGAGTCGAGGTCTGTCCGGAGTGCGCGGTGTACGGTCGCGGGGAAGGGGAGACCCTGCTCGGCGAGCTCCAGCGCCGGCGTCACGACCTGCTCGAAGGTCATCGTGCCGTACCGCTCGAGCGCCGTGAGCCAGCCGTCGACCGCGGCGGGAACGATGCTGCGCAGGATGCCGACGGGGATCTCGCCGCCGGCCTGATCGAGGAAGAACCCGGCGGAGGCCTTGCGCGGCCAGCGGCCGAGTCCGCTGATCGTGACAACGGAATCGGCGGCGGCGTCGTAGATCATGATCGGCACCACGCCGCCGAAGCTCGTGTTCTCCGGCAGCACGGTGTTGATCACGATGCCGGAGGCGACACCGGCATCGATCGCGTTACCGCCATCCTCGAGGATGCGGTAGCCGGCGGCGGCGGCCAGGCTGTGGCCGGCCGAGATCATGTGCGTCGTGCCCCGGATCGGGGGCCGGTACGTGCTGATTCCTCGTGCCATCGTCTGCCCTCCCTGCTCCGGCCGCGGCCGGCAATACGGCCACTAGCGGCGGCGAGCCTTCATCGGTGCGAGGTCGTTCTCGGCGAATCGGGCGAAGCGGTACCGGCGGAGATCGATCGACGGGCCCTCGTCGAGCAGTAGTTCGCTGACGACCTTGCCCGCGCCCGGGCCCATGGCGAAGCCGTGCCCGCTGAAGCCGGTCGCGAACATGAACCCTGGCAGGCTGTCGACCGGGCCGAGGGCTGGTGCCTGGTCGGGCGTGGAGTCGATGTTCCCGGCCCAGACGTGCTCTACCGGTAGCTGCGCGAGCGACGGGAACAACTCCCGGAAGCGCTCGATCGTGCGCCGGGCGCCCTGTCGGTGCGGCGCGGGGTCGATGTCGCGCAGGTGCGCCCATGCGTGTCGCCGTGAGGGGGATCCTGGGACGAGGGTGCGGAGGTCACGCAGCAGCGGGCCACCGGCGCGAATGCTCAGCCAGCGACGGTTGCGCCAGGCCATGGGCAGGAACTGGCGGAGGTTGCGCAGCATGTCGAGGTTGAGGTCGTAGACTGCGCCGCCGCCGCCCGCGAGCACGAAGCGGCCCTGCCGGTCCTGCCGGAAGGTGACCTGATCGCCCCAGGCGGTGGCCGTCGTGACCGGCTCGGTCGGGGCGGTGCGGACGACGGTCGATCGGACGGACTGCTGCGGGAGCTTCAGTCCCAGCGGCCGCGCGACTCTCGCCGACCAGGCGCCAGCGGCGCAGACGACCTGCCCGGTGCGGATGCGGCCCTGCTCGGTGACGACGGCGGCGACGGCCCCGGCGGAGAGTTCGATGCGCTCCACCGCGCAGCGCGTGTGGATGCGGGCGCCGTGGCGCTCCGCCGCCGCGGCGAAGGCGGCGGTCGCCAGCTGTGGGCTGGCCTGACCGTCCGAGGGCACATGGATGGCGCCGACCCACGGACCGCTCATGGCGGGGACGAGCCCGGCTACCTCGTCGCGGGTGAGCATCGCAGTCTCCAGGCCGAGCTCGTGGGCGGGCTGACACCACGACTCGAAGTCGGCCATGTCCTCATCGTCGAAGCCCAGGCTGAAGTTGCCGCCCTGTTCCCATTCCAGGTCCGCCCCGAGCTCCTGCTCGAGACCGGCCCAGATCTCGGTGGACATGACCGCCAGCGGGATGATCTGCGGGTGGCGAACTTGCTGGTGTACCCAGCCCCAGTTGCGACTCGACTGCTCGCCGGCGATGTCGCCCTTTTCGATCAGCGCGACCTGCACTCCGCGCTTTGCGAGGTAGTACGCGGCGGAACAGCCCACGATGCCGCCGCCAATGATGACGACCTCGGCTTCCTGCTCTTGCTGCGGCATGGCGCCTCGCTCGATGTGCTGCGCCGTGCGGTGCCAACCACGCCGCCGACGCCCCGGTCAGGCCCGCATCCTACCCCGATTCGGCTCGACGCCCCCGCGCCTATCCAGCGGTGGTCGCCGTGAGGCGTTCCGTCTCCGCAGGCGGGCGGGGCGGGGTGTTGGGGGCTAGGAGCCGCGAACGCCGTGTCGGGCGCCACGGTGCTTCACTTCCGACGGGCCATGGTAGGTGCCGGCCTGGATGCTGGCGTCGACCGCGGCCAGATCGGCGAACGAGGTTGCCGCGAGTCGTTCGAGGATTGCGGCCTGCCCTTCGGCCCAGGATTCGTGCAGCGGGCAGACCTCCTCCCAGTCGCAGGGGCCGCCACGCAGTGCACACGTCGCCGCCTCGATCGGCCTCCCGGCGGCCTCGATGACGTCGCGTACGCTGATCTCGGACGGTGCCGGGCGAGCGAATAGCCACCGGCGGGACCGGCGACGGAGTCGACGAGGCGGTGTCGGATCAGGTCGGTCATGACCTGGGGCAGGTACTTCCTGGAGATCTCCATCTCAGCGGCAATTTCACGTGCCTTGCGACGTCCGCTCGAGTAGTGGCACGCGAGATCGAGGATCGCTCTTACTGAGTAGTGCCCTTGTTCGTGAGACTGATCTGCATCGCATCTCCGATATAACGAAGAGTTCAACAAATAACATTAAGTTGAGCGCGTCGAAAGAGCCCTTCGCGTGAACACGTTCTTGAGTGTGACTGTCCAGCACATCGGGGAGGCCCGGTACTGAACGCGCCAGCATTCGCCACAGGACGCCTACCGCAGGCCTCATCATTACGCTCACCAGAGCGAAGCATGGGCGACCAACGTCCCTGTGCCTTGGGGACCTCGGTCATGAGCCGCTACACCGTCCCGGTGACGCCAGGCGCCCCGGTCGCGGTACCATCGGCCGGCGAACGAG
>JASLOV010000216.1 GCA_030745285.1 Dehalococcoidia bacterium
GCCCGGCCGCAAGCGCCGCCTGCTCACCGGCCGCAGTGACGAGCAGCGTGCCGCGCTCCCCGACGACCTCGCCGTCCACCATGATCGGCCGTCCGCCGGCCAGCGCCATCGTCGCCGTGCCGCGGTCGAGGTCGAGCACGGTGACATCGGCATCCGCACCGGCGCCGAGCTGGCCCTTGCGGTCGAGGCCGAGCATGCGCGCGGGGTTGAGCGACGCCTTGCGGACGTAGTCGGCGAGCGTGATCGCCCCCAGCCGCACCATCGCCAGCCCTCGCTCGACCATCCAGTTACGAGGGATGCCGCCGCCGTCCGTCGCCAGCGCGTCGATCACGAACTGGCCGTCCTCGTGCCGCGCCATCATCAGCGCCACGGCGCTCTCCGCCGGCGTCACCGCGAAACTGACGCCGATCTGCGTGCCGGCGGATTCCCACGCCTCGACCGCCTCCTCGCCGCCGATCAGCAGGCTGCGACCGGCGCGCGTGACGTAGACGGTGCAATAGCCATCGAGGATCGCCTTCCGCATCGCCACCCGCGTCGGCTCATAGCCCTTCATCGCCAGGCAGTTCCGCGTCACCTGGTCCGCGACCTCGTCGCCGTCGCAGTGCCCGGAGGTGGCGTTGCCGCCGCCGACCTGCGTGCTGAGGTACGACTCGGAGACGACCCGCCCGCGCAGATCGCCGAGGATCGCGATCGCCTCTTCGCACTCCTGCAGCGGCGGCTCGATCATCCCGCGGCAGTAGGCGGCGACGTGGGCGACCTGCAGCCGTCCCTCCTCGCCCAGCAGCGCAGGCAGCTCACGCAGCCCGTGCAGGTTGCTCGACGACTCCGTCGTCCCGAGGTGATACGCGACGTAGACGCCTATGCGGTTGGCGACTTCGATACAGCGCGCCGTGGCGTCCGGGGTCAGCGGGATATGACCGCCCAGCAGCTTCAGGCCGAAGGCGCCGTCCGCCAGCTCCGCCTCGATCGCCGCCGTGATCTCTGCGTCGTCCGGGTCCTGTTTGCCGCCGAACGCCGCCGTCGACGAGAGCAGCGAGGCCACGTTCAGCCCGGCGCCGTCCGCCGCCATCCCCTCGGTCAGCGTCGAAAGCTTGCTGCCCATATCGAGCACCGTCGTCACGCCGGTCTCCGCCACCATGCGATGCCCGACCGAGCGTTCCCGCCCACCGAAGCCGCCGACGTGGACGTGCGTGTCGACAATGCCGGGGATGACGGTGCGGTCGCCGGCATCGATCAGCCGCCCGCTCTCGGACTCGTCCAGCCGCTCGGCCACCTCGACCACGCGGCCGCCGGTGATCGCGATGTCACGCGGGCCGTCAATGCCGTTCTCCGGATCGACCAGCCATCCGCAGCGCAGCAGTACGTCGTAGCTCATCGTCGCCGCCCCTCGTGCCCGGTCCGTCCCGGTCCGTCCCGGTCCGTCGCTCGTCCTCCTTGTATCATCCCGCGGTGAGTGCGGTCGTACCGGCGAGGAGTTGACGATGAGCGATGGCGGAACGCTGGCCGGTGTGCGGGTGGTCGAACTGGCCAGCTGGTTCATGGTGCCCGGCTGCGCCGGCATCCTCGCCTCCTTCGGCGCGGACGTCGTCAAGGTGGAGCCGGCCGGCTCCGCCGACCCCGCCCGTTACACCCGCATCCCCGTCGACGGCGAGCCAATTGACGTCGGCTTCGAACTCGTGAACAACCGCAAACGCAGCATCCAGCTCGACCTCTCCTCCGAACCCGGCGTCGAGGTGATCGAGCGGCTGATCGCGGGCGCCGACGTCTTCGTGACGAACGTGCGCGCGAGGTCGCTGGAGCGCATGGGCATCGCCCCCGGGGAGGCGACCGAACGTCACCAGCGGCTGATATACGCCCACGGCACCGGCTACGGCGCGGAGGGCGAGGTCGCGGGGCGGCCCGCCTTCGACGAGCTGGCCTACTGGTCCCGCGGCGGCATCGGCGCGGCGCTCCAGACAGACGACTCGCCGCCCGTGCAGCTCTACAGCGCGATGGGCGACCTGCCCTCGGCCGTCACACTCGTCGGCGGCATCGCGATGGCGCTCTACCGGCGCGAGCGGGAGGGGCGCGGCGGCATCGTCGATGTCTCGCTCTACGGCGGCGGGTTGTGGGCCAACGGCTACGCCGTCTCGGCGGCGCTCGTCGGCTCCCCGCCCCGTCCCCAGAGCGGACGGCGCTACCGCGTCAACCCGCTCTATACCTCCTACCGCTGCGGCGACGGTCGCTGGGTGCAGTTCGCGATGTTCCAGACCGATCGCTTCTGGCCCGCCGTATGCGAGGCGATCGAGCGGCCCGGGCTGGTCGACGACGAGCGCTTCGCCACGCACCAGCTGCGAATGGCAAACGGCGTGCAGGCGTTCGATGAGCTACAGGCCGCGATCGGCACGATCACACGCGACGACCTCGGCCCGCGCCTCGATGCGCACGACCTGCCATGGTCGCCGATCTTCGACGCCGTCGATGCCGCCGCCGATGAGCAGGCGCGGGTGAACGGCTACTTCCCCCGCAAACAGCACCGCTCCGGCACCGCCATCGACACCATCGCCCCACCCCTGCGCCTGCGCGACGAGCCGCACCAGTTCGGCCCCGCGCCCGAGGTCGGCGAACACACCGAGGAAGTGCTGCTGGAACTCGGATACGACTGGGACGACATCGCCACTCTGCGGGAGCGCGGCGCCTTCTAGCGCCCCTCGCTACGTCAGCGGCGGCAGCGCCGGGTTCCTGCGCTGCAGGATGTTCTCCATGCGCATGCGGATGCCGTCGTCGAAGTGGTCGTGCGTGATGATGTAGAACTGCTCATCGCGGACGGCCTCGAACACCTGTTGCGCGACGTTGTCCGGCTCGATCACGTTCGTCCGCTCCGCCTGCGCCGCCTCTCGCGCCGCCCATCGCCGCTCAAGCTCCTCGGCCGAGGGTCGTACGCCCTCGGCCCACAACTCGTCCGGGCGATTGCGCCAGGAGGTGCGGATATTGGTGGAGACGAAACCCGGGCAAAGCACGGAGCTTTTCACCTTCGAGTCCAACTCAGCGAGCTGGAAGTGGAGCGCCTCCGAGACGCGCACGACGGCGTGCTTCGTCGCGCCGTAGATGTCGAGCCCCGACCCGCCGACCAGGCCGGCGATCGAGGCGGTGTTCACGACGTGCGCCTCCTCGTCCTGTTCAAGCATGATCGGGAGGAAGGTCCTGATGCCGTGGACGACGCCCCACCAGTTCACGCCGAAGGTCCACTGCCAGTCCTCCAGCGAGTGCTCCCAGACCCGGCCCCCTTCGCCCCCACCGCCGACCCCGGCGTTATTGAAGAGGATGTGCACCTTGCCGTAGGCATCGAGCGCCTTCCGCGCCAGCTCCTCGACGGATTCGGGGATCGAGACGTCGCAGAGCACGCCGGTGACGTCGCGCTCCTGCTGCCGTAACTCCAGCACCGTCGTCTCCAGCGCGTCCTCTTCGACGTCCCCCAGCACGACCTTCATGTCCTCTCGCGCGAAGCGCTCTGCGAACGCCCGGCCCAGGCCGCTGGCACCACCGGTCACGACCGCTACCTTGCCCTCGAACTCACGCATCGTCGCCCTCCCTCTTCGACCGCCCCGAACGCCCCACGGCCGCAGCGTGCCGGATCGGCGGGATTCTACACGCGCTCGACCGACCAGCGCGTCACCCCGGAGGTCCGTAAGCCATGGCCCCGGCTACGATTGATCGCGAGATGCTGTACGCAGAGCAGGTCACCAAGTCCTTCGGCGCGGTCACCGTGCTTGATGGCGTCGACTTCACGGTCGGCGACGGCGAACATGTCGGACTCGTCGGTCCGAACGGCGCCGGCAAGTCGACGCTGCTCCACCTGCTGGCCGGCG
>JASLOV010000217.1 GCA_030745285.1 Dehalococcoidia bacterium
CCTTCGCCGCCAGCGTGACGAACAGGTCTTCGCCGCCGAATCGCTCCGGCCGGCCGACCAGGTCCCGCAGCACCGCCGAGTTCGTCAGGATCCACGGCCGCGCTGTCTCCGGATCGATGCCCTCGAGCGAGAACGCTACGACGGCGGGGGCGCGGAAGAGCACGTCGACGTCGCGCACGCGCTCCCAGTAATTGGAAAGCACCAGCGGCGTCCGCAGCCGGTCGCCCCCACTCCAGACGAGCGAGTCGCTCCCGCCCGCCCGTGCCTCGGCGAAGATGCCGGCCTCGGTCAGGACGATGTAGACGGAATCCCAGCCCGGCAGACGCCCGCCGATGTAGGCGAGCTCGCTCGTCTTCAGCACTCCCGACATGCGGTGATCGTTGGTGTGAGTCGCGACGTACCCGACCCGGCGTGGTGACGGGTCGATCGGCGAGTAGAGGCGAACGAGCCAATTCCCCGCCGAGGATGTCGCCACGCTCCGCCCGTCACTGTTCGCCTCGCGCAGCCAGTCCGCCGTCGCCTGCGCGGCGATCTCCTGCCCGCTGGTCGGCACGTTCAGGCCGAGCCGCTCGTCGGCGAGGGTGACCGCCACCGGCAGGGCAGCGAGCGCGATCACCGCGCCCGAAGCCGCGACCCGCAGATTGTGGACGGTGATCCTCGCCAGCCCCCGCGTCACCAGCCCGGCCAGCACGACGTTCGAGAGCAGCAGGATCGCCATCAGGTTGCGGACCGCCAGAGCGGACACGGCCGCCTCGGCGACCAGCGGAATCGTCAGCAGCAGCACGCCGGAGAGCACCTGCGCCCACAGCGCGCCGCGCCAGGCGCGGTAGAGCGTCCAGGCCCACGCCACACCGTACAGCGGCGCGAGCGGGAAGCGCTCCAGCAATCCCTCCGGCTCTCGGGTCAGGCCGATCGGATTGAGGATGTAGTCCACCACCCCACTCACCCCGGCCGATGAGGACGCGACCAGCGCCGCGACGCCGGCGCCGGCTGCGAGCGAGACGAGCACCAGTCGAGCGGTGACCGTGGCCGCCATCGGCGATCGTCGGCGCAGGCGCAGACGTTGGACCAGTTCGAGCCGGCGGATGCGCTCTCGCAGGAGCAGCGCCGTCCCGGCCGCGAGCATGATCAGGACGAGGACGGCCGGTCGGTCCGTGCCCACCCGCAGCGCACTCTGCCCACGCTGCACGAGTTCATCGAGGTAGACGCTGTCGGAGACCCTCGCGACGTACACCCACCACCAGCCGGTGACTGCGGCGAAAGCCAGGTAGCAGGTGCCCGCAAAGGCAGCGGCTCGACGACGCGATTCCCACCTGCGCCCGGTGGCGAGTAGCAGCGGCAGCGGAAGCCACATCACCGCGGATTCCTTGACGAGGAACGATGCGCCGAGCAGCGTTCCGGCGACCACGGTCAGCTTCCAGCCCGGCCGCTCGACCGCCGCAATCAGGGCGATCAGCGATGCGACCATCAACGCCGCCTGCGGCACGTCGACGCCGACTTGCTGCGTGAGCTGCGGCGTGAAGTACCCCGTGCCGAGCACGAGCAGCACGGCGAGCGGGGCCGCGATGCCGCCGAAGAGTCGCGCGGAGGTCCACGCGATCAGCGCCAGTGCAGCGGTGCCGTAGATCCTGGTCGCGATCATCCCGGCGAAGACGCCGGTCGAGGTGAGCTTGAAGACCGCCGCAACCGTCGCCGGCAGCAGCGGTGGGTGGTCGGTCGCCGCTCCGTCGGTCGCCGCCGGAACGTAATCAGTCCACTCCGCGATCAGCCGGGCCAGGAAGAGGTAGCGCGTCGCATCGGGGAAGAGCAGCGGTGGGCGCTCGATCGCCCAGACGAAGCCCAGGATGGTCGCCACCGCGGCCGTCATCGGCACGAACGGTCGAAGGAGCGGCGAAGCGGGTGAGAGGGGCGAGAGGCGCCGGCCGAGTCTTGAGACGGTGCGGATCATCATCGCCTGATCGTGCTCGCCAGCGCCTTCCCGAGCCGGGTTGCGTCACTCCGTGACCGATCGGCCAAGACGGCTTCGATCGGAGCCGCATCGTTCGGCGCGAGCGCGGAGGGCGGGAGTGTTCGCTTCAGGAGAGGCACCTCACGCGTCGGTCCAGAGCGCTCGGCACGCCGTGTAGGAAGCGACTTAGTCCGACGTGGTTGCCGCGACCTCGCTGGAGGCGCTCCCGATGCCGGTTCCGTACGCATTGGAGTCCGCTTCAGCGAACTCTTCCACGCCTCGGCGTCGGGGACGCAGGCGGCTGCGGCGAACGTCCGTCAGGATCGCTCCCACGATCGGTCGCTCGTACGTGCTCAGCTCCTGGAACGCCGCTGTGAGCTCGCCGGCCCTGGTGCGGTTGGCTCGAGCGACGAGCAGGATGGCGTCCGCCTTGCTGGCGATGACGCTGGCGTCGCCGTACTCCGGGGCGGGTGCGGTGTCGACCATCACGACGTCATAGCGCGAGCGCAGTTCGTCCAGCAGCGACTGCATGCGGGCCGAGGTCAGGAGCTCTGACGGATTCGGCACTGGCAGGCCGGCGGTGAGCGCGGACACGTTCTCGGTGTCCGTCTCGCGAACGGCGCCATCGATGTCCATCCCCGCGGTGCGCAGAAGCGTTGTCAATCCTATGGCGTTTCCCACGGCAAGGTGGTCGTGCAGGGCCGGGGTCCTGAGGTCGGCGTCCACCACCACGACCCGACGCCCGGCGACGCCGAAGACAGCGGCCAGGTTCGCCACGACGGTCGTGCGGCCGTCGCCGTGACCGGGGCCGCTGACGGCCAGCACCTTGCCGCGACGCTCGATCTCCTGGGCAAGCCTGGTTCGCACCGCGCGGTATGCCTCGCCCGCGGCGGTTGGCGGGTCGCGCAGAGACTCGATTTCGGATCGCGATGAGCTCGTTCGCGCAATGAGACCGAGCGCAGGCACCGGCGCCGCAGCGAGCATCTCCTCGGGCGTTCTGACGCGGTCGTCGAAGTACTCACGCACAAGCGCCACGATGATTGCGACCAGCAGCAGCACCGCTGCCCCTGATGCGATGCTGCTAAGCATGCCGCTGGGCTCGATCTCGCTGACTGTGGCGGCGTGCGAAGCTGTCACGAGCGTGCTCTCGGAGTATAGCACCCGCAGAAGGTCCGAGGTAACGAATGTGGCGGCCACGCTGCTCACTATTCGCAGGGCCAGTTCTCGTGATCCTGCCGCGATCGAAAGTTCAATCAGCGGGGAGGCTGTCGTGATTTCGAGACGACGCTGAAGGTAGGCGACGTCATCGTCCGTGCCCAGGTCGATCGCCCCATCGCTCAGGGCCTTGTCCAGCAGCACACGCCGGGAGACCAACGACTTCAGCAGCTCCTCCAGTACTGCCGTCCGAGCAGCGACTTCGCTGACGCTGAGCGGGGGGAACGGAGAGATTGGGTTGCTGGGAAGTACCGCGGCGTCGAGAATCGACACGGAGCCTGGTAGGCCGGAACTCGCCAGCAACTCCGACTGGACGAATGCCTCAACCACGGCGTTTGCCGTGATCTGTGCTTCCGCCGGACTGACTGACCTGACGGTCACTTTGACCACAGGGGTCCGCCTGCTG
>JASLOV010000218.1 GCA_030745285.1 Dehalococcoidia bacterium
ACGGCATGGTGACGGTCTCCGCGCGCGACCAGGCGACGGGCAAGGAGCAGCACGTCACCATCCAGCCGTCGTCCGGGCTCAGCGACGACGAGGTCGACCGCCTGCGCCACGAGGCGGACGAGCACGCCGACGAGGACCGCGCCAAGCGCGAATCCGCGGAGCTGCGCAATACCGCCGAGAGCATGGCCTACACGGCCGAGAAGACGCTCAAGGACAACCAGGACAAGGTCGACGACGAGCTGAAGACACGCGTCGAGGCGGCCGTGAAGGACGTGCGCGACGCGCTCGAAGCCGACGAGGGCGACGAGCTGACCGCAGCGACCGAGGAACTCTCGCAGGCGATGCAGGAAATCGGACAGGCCGTCTACGGCGGTGGCGGGGCCGGGCCGGACGGCGTCGATGGCGCAGCCGAAGCGGAGCCCGATGGCGCAGCCGAGGAAGAGGGCGAGGCCGCCAGCACCGTCGAGGGCGAGTTCCGCGAGGTATAGCCGGTCCAGCCGGCACCAATGCGCACGGCGCCGTCGGCGTTCGGGAGACAGGTGATGCGTGGCTGAGTACGAACGGCACTTCGAGTTCGATCAGGTCTTCAACTTCCGCGACATGGGCGGCTATCGCACGGCGGACGGTTCGCAGGTGCGCTGGCGGCGGCTGCTGCGCACGGCGGAGCACCATCGCATGAGCGAGGCGGACGCCGAGCGGGTACATCGCGAGGTGGGGCTGTCCACCGTGATCGACCTGCGCTCGGCGGGTGAGGCGATGCACGACCTCGAGCCCGGGCCGCTGGTGACGCCGTCGGTGACGCGACACGTCTTCGGGATGGGCGACCCGAAGTCGAAGTACAAGGCGCGTGAGGCTGGCCAGTGGACGCCGAACTTCGTGGGCACGCTTGAAAGTGGCGCGGCACAGTGGGTTCAGGCGATCGAGGTGCTCTCGCACGAGGAGGCCTACCCGCTGCTCTTCCACTGCGTGACCGGCAAGGACCGCACGGGCGTGCTGGGCGCGTTGATCCTGAACTTGCTGGGGGTCGAC
Organism: Dehalococcoidia bacterium; assembly: GCA_030745285.1. Taxonomy (GTDB): domain Bacteria; phylum Chloroflexota; class Dehalococcoidia; order UBA2979; family UBA2979; genus SHYR01. The sequence goes on from JASLOV010000218.1 coordinate 1,030, forward strand.
GAAGAGAAGATCGTCGAAGACTACGGGCTCAGCCAGCTGGGTATGGATGCGCTCCTGGCCTCGTTGCGGGAGCGCGGCATCATGAAGCCGGACGAGCCGCCGAACCCGGCGATCGCTGTGGTGCCGCAGGCGATGCAGGACATGCTCGATGCGTTGCGGGAGCGCGATGGCGACGCCCGCGGCTTCCTCACGCGCCACGGCGTGAGCGAGGCGACCCTTGATCGGCTGCCGGCGTTGCTGCTCGAGCCTGCGAGCGCATGAGCGAGGCGTTGGGCGGCCCACTTCCACAGACGCCGGGTTCCGACGCAGGCGGGACGGCGCCTGAGCGACACATCCGCTTCGACAGGGTCTTCAACTTCCGCGACCTCGGCGGGTACCGGGCGCGAGACGGTCGTGCGGTGCGCTGGCGCACGATCTTCCGCAGCGACTCGCTGCACGAGATGTCGGACTCCGACCGCCACCACTTCGCCGAGCAACTGGGTGTGTGCACCGTCCTGGACCTGCGCAACCCGGGCTCGGTGGAGCGCAACCCGGCGAACGTGCGCGCGACGGTGCACAACATCGCCTTCATCGATGACGCCGCCCTGAGCGCCTACGGCGAGCAGCACGGCAGCGTCGCCTCGACCGAGTGGTACCTGGAGGTGCTGCACGGGGCGGAGCAGGTGGACGGCATCGCCCGCGCCTTCGCGGTACTGAGCGAACCGTCCTCGTACCCGCTTTCGTTTAACTGTTCGCTCGGCAAGGACCGTGCGGGGCTGATGGCCGCGCTCGTGCTCGGCGCGCTCGGCGTCGACCACGAGCAGATCGGCGAAGACTACTCGCTGAGCGAGCAGAACATGGGGCCGATCCGCCAACGCTACGAGCGCGTGCGTGACGCGCTGGGCACGGGGCCCTCGGACCATTCGGAGTCGTCGCGGACGTTCTCGCTGGCTGACGGGACGTTCGCGTCGCCGCCAGAGTGGATGACGGGCGTGCTGGAGGCGTTGGCTGCGGAGTACGGCTCGGTGCGAGGGTACGTGGAGGCGCAGGGAGTGCCGGGTGCGGAGCTGGACCGCTTCGCCGGTCTGCTGCTGGAGCAGGGACAGCCCGAGTAAGGACAGGTCCGAGTGGAACGACATCTCGAATTCGACGGCGTGATCAATTTCCGCGACATCGGTGGCTACCGCACGTCGGGCGGCGACAGCGTGCGCTGGCGCAAGCTGTTCCGCAGCGGGTCGCTACACTACATGACGGACGCCGACGTGCAGCACGCGCACGACCTCGGCGTGCAAAGCGTGCTGGACCTGCGGCGCCCGTCCGAAATTGCGCACCAGGGGCTGGGCCCGCTCACCACGTCTCCGTCCGCCGGGTCTGTCGTCACCCTGCATGCGCTGCCGGTCATCCCCGACGAGGCTTCGCCTCAGCTCGATGAGAAGTACGGTCGCGGCATCTCCGGCGCACGCTATCGCGGCTACCTCGAATTCGGCGGGTCGGAGATCGACGGGACGGACTACCCGAGCTACTTCGTCACGGCGCTCGAGTTGCTGGCGCAGGAGTCGACCTACCCCGCGCTCTTTCACTGCTCCGCCGGCAAGGACCGCACCGGTGTGCTGGCGGCGTTCGTGCTTGACATCCTCGGCGTCGACGACGAGACGATCTCGGATGACTACGTGCTTAGCAACCTGGCGGCGGACGGCTTGATCGCGCAGACCCGTCGCGATGTGGAGCGCCGCCGGGCCGCCGGCGAAGCGATCGAAGGTGCTCCGTCCAATTCGCCGCCGGCGGGCTGGTTGCCCGTGCCGCTGGATGGGATCAGCGTGTTCATGGCGGCGGTGCGCGAGGACTTCGGTTCGGCGCGAGGCTATTTCGAGGCGCACGGCGTGAAGGCGGCGACGTTCGACCGGCTGGCCGAAGCGCTGCTGGAGTGAAGGCCGCCGGGTGATGCGGGCCGCCTGATTCGGCGGCGTCGGGGAACCACCGGGGTGCTCTGAGCGGAAGGCTTGCTAGACTGATTAGTCGGATGCAACACCAATGACGACCCAGACAGACCTGTACGAGGTGCTCGGCATCTCCCGCGACGCGTCGCAGGAGGAGGTGAAGCGCGCCTTCCGCAAGCTGGCGATGGAGTATCACCCGGACCGTAACAAGGCGGACCATGCGGAGGAGCGGTTCAAGGCAATCGCCGCCGCCTACGACGTGCTCTCTGATCCGGAGAAGCGCAGTGCCTACGACCGCTTCGGCATGAGCGGCGTCTCCGGCAACGGCCAGCAGGGGTTCTCCGGCTTCGACGGCTTCGCGGGTTTTGGCGACATCTTCGACGCCTTCTTCCGCGGCTCGGCCACCAATCGCACTCGAACGCAGCGCGGCGCCGACCTGCGCGCGGCGCTGACGATCAGCCTGGAAGAAGCGGTGTTCGGGGTCGAGCGCGAGATCGAGTTCGAGCGCACGGAAGCATGCGCCACCTGCCACGGCCGCGGCCAGAAGGGCGGCAAACAGCTCGATGTCTGCCCGGAGTGCGAGGGCACCGGGGAGATCCCGACGATGCTCTCGGGGAAGATCACGACACTCGAGGGTGAACCGGTGCCGAACGTCCTCGTCGCCATGGAGCGCGGGGAGATCCACAACAGGGCCTT
>JASLOV010000219.1 GCA_030745285.1 Dehalococcoidia bacterium
CTATCGCGAGCGGCTCCAGGGCATCGCCTGCAACGTCCACTTCGTGGTGCTGCTGCCGTCGCTGGAGGTGGCGCTGGCGCGCGACGCGTCGCGGGACTACTCGATCCCGGAGCGCACCCGTGCGCATCACGAGATGTTCACGCGACAGCGGGCGGAGGGGGTGCTGCCGGGCGCGGTGGTCGACTCCACGGAGGACGCGGATGCGGCGAAGACCGCCGATCGCGTGATGGACGTGGTCGCCTCCGGCGAGGCGCTGTTCATCGAGGCGACCTCGGACTAGCCGGGCTGCTCGTGTGGATCGTGTGGGTCGTGATTCGACGGGCTCAGCACGAGCGGCGTTGAGCCACCTGCGGGCGGTGGCCCGCTAGCCTCGCCGGGGCCGGTCGCGGTCGGCGCTGTCGAGCGTGATGGTGACCGGGCCGTCGTTCACGCTCTCGACCAGCATGTGCGCGCCGAAGCGCCCGCCCTCAACCGGCACGCCGAGCGAACGCAGCTCTTCCATGACGCGCTCGACCAGCGGCTCGGCCGCCTCGGGCCGGGCAGCGCCCGTGAAGGACGGGCGGCGGCCGCGCCGGGTGTCGGCGATCAGCGTGAACTGGGAGACGACGAGCGCAGCGCCGCCGCTGTCGAGCAGTGAGCGGTCGAAGTGCCCATCGTCGTCGTCGAAGATGCGCAGCTGTGCGACTTTCGCGGCAAGCCAGCGCGCCTCGTCCCCGCCGTTCCCCTCGGCGGCGCCGGTGTAGATCAGCAGGCCGGGGCCGATTTCGCCCCTGAGGTCGCCGTCGACGGTGACGCGGGCGGAGGCGACGCGTTGGACGACCGCGCGCATGGGGTCAGTCCGCCTTCACGGCGCCTGCCTTCTTCGACTTGCCGGCGGCGCTGCTCCCGGCGGACTTGCCGTTCTTGCTGGCCTTGCCATTCTTGCTGGTCTTGCTGTCCTTGGTCGCCTTGCCGGCATCCGCCGACGAGCCGTTCGATGAGCCGGAGCCGGACGAGGAGTCGCCGGATGAGGAGGAGCCTAAGCCGGACTTCGACTTCTCCTTGTCGTGGCCGCGGGGCTCGCTGCCGCGAGAGTCGGTCTTGTACCAGCCGGAGCCCTTGAAGGCGATGGCGGGAGCGGCCAGCACGCGGTTGGCGGGCTCTCCGCACTTCTCGCAGTCGTGTGTCTTCGGGGAGCCGAAGGGTTCTCGCCGCTCGTAGCGGTGCCCTCGCTCGCAGCGGTAGTCGTATGCCGGCACGGTGCCTCCGACAGCGTCAGTCGTGTAGAGATCGCGATGCCGCAGGCTTCGTCTGCGGCATCGCGAAGTGTAGGGGAGTGGGGACGGCGAAGACAACGGGTGTTGCCGCTTGCGTTGCCGCTTGCATTGCCGGGTGATTGCTGGCGACTGAGCGCGAGCGGGGTCTATACTCGACGCACGGCGAAGCTGGCTGAACGGGCGCCCTCGCAGTGCGGGGGCTTCTGCGTGAATGGCCCGGCGGTGCTCTCGCGGCATGAAGCGGCGAATGTGAAACGGACGAAGTTGATCGGGGGCGACGGTGGCTGACGCCGTCTCGATGCGCGAGATGCTGGAAGCCGGTGTCCACTTTGGGCACCAGACCCGGCGCTGGAACCCGCACATGCGGCGGTTCATCTACACCGAGCGCAACGGTATCCACATCCTCGACCTTGGCCAGACCGTTCCGCTGCTGGATGCAGCCCTCGACAAGATCCGTGAGGTCGTCTCGGGCGGCCAGACCGTGCTGTTCGTCGGCACGAAGCGGCAGGCGCGCGACATCCTGCAGAGCGAGGCGGGGCGCTGCGGCATGCCGTACGTCACGCTGCGCTGGCTCGGCGGCACGCTGACGAACTGGACGACAATCTCGAAGCGCATCAACTACCTCCAGGAGCTGGAGCAGACGGTGGCGACGCTCGAGGAGTCGGACCTGCCGAAGAAGGAGCGCATCACGCTCACGCGGCAGTACAACCGCATGCACCGAGCCTTCGGCGGCCTCAGCAGTATGACGCGCCTGCCGGGCGCGATCTTCAGCGTCGACCCGACGATGGACTCGATCGCGGTGAACGAAGCGAACCGCATGAAGATCCCGATCATCGCGATGTGCGACACGAACTCCGACCCGGACCTGATCGACTTCCCGATCCCTTCGAACGACGACGCCCTGCGGGCGATCAAGTTGATCACCGCCCGGGTGTCCGAGGCAGTGACCGAGGGCCTGGCCTACGGCGAGGTCGAGCAGGAACTGGTGGCGCGCGAGGCGGCAGGGGAGTCCCCGGTGGCGGCTGCTGGGGTAGACGCTGCTCCGGCGGACGCTGCGGCGGCCCCGGCCGAGGCGGCCACGCCAGCAGCACCCGAGGCCCCGCCAGCGGCTGCACAGGCAGGCGAGATCCCGCCAGCCGCACCGGCGGTCGAGACTCCGCCAGCCGCGCCAGCAGCCGAGACGCCGCCAGCAGCAGCGCCCGTAGCCGAGACTGCACCGGCGGCGCCTGCACCCGAGACAGCACCCCCGGCGGATCCGCCGGCGCCCGGCGCCGGTTAGTCCGCGGTCCGACACCGCAGGCGTCCCGTCAGCGGGACGCCGACAGTACGAAGGAGCCCGTCGTGGTCACGACCGAGGATGTGAAGCGCCTGCGCGACGAGAGCGGCGCAGGGGTCATGGACAGCAAGCGCGCACTCGAGGAGTCGAACGGGGACTTCGAGGCCGCTCGCGAGATCCTGCGCCAGCAGGGCATGGCGGCGGCGGCCAAGCGCTCCGACCGCGACACCGACCAGGGAATCATCGAGGCGTACATCCACGGCGAGGGCCGCATCGGCGCGCTGGTGGAAGTCAACTGCGAGACCGACTTCGTCGCGCGCACGGAGACCTTCCGTGAGCTTGCCCGCAACGTCGCGATGCAGGTGGCGGCGATGGCGCCGCTGGCGCTCACGGCCGAGGATGTCCCCGCCGAGGCGCCCGGTGAGCGCGAAGAGCACGCCCTGCTGACCCAGCCCTTCATCAAGGACGGCGCTCGCACGATCAACGATCTGCTACAGGACGCGATCGCGCAGACTGGCGAAAACATCCGCATCAACGGCTTCTCGCGCTTCGAACTCGGGAGCTGACAGACAGCTCGCTTCGACGGCGAAGGTGCGCCGCTTCAAGTGTCCGGCCGCGCGCTGTAGAGTTGGCGGGACGGACGCCCGCACGTCGGTTCAGCGTATCGCTGCGGGTACCCGGAAGGCGCCGCGATGACCGATGAGATCCTGCTCGAGACTGAGGACCTGATGGATCGCGCGGTCTCCGCCTACGAGCGCGACCTCTCGACGGTGCGCACCGGTCGCGCCTCGACGTCCCTCGTCGAGCACCTCCGGGTGACGCACTACGACCAGTTGATGCCGCTCAACCAGCTCGCGACCCTGGGCGCGCCGGACGCCCAGCTGATCACGGTGCAGCCGTGGGACCAGGGCGCCGTCGAATCGATCATGAAGGCGATCCAGACGAGCGACCTCGGCATCAACCCCTCGACCGACGGCTCGATCATCCGGCTGCCGGTGCCGCCGTTGACGGAGGAGCGCCGCCGCGACCTGGTGAAGCAGCTCGGCGGCCGGACGGAGGAGGCGCGGGTCTCCGTCCGCAACGCCCGTCGGCACGGCATCGACGAGCTGCGGAAGTCGCTGAAGGAGAAGGAGATCTCCGAGGACGACGAGCGGCGTGCGCAGGCCGAGGTCGAAAGGCTGGCCAGCGGCCACGTCGAGCGCCTGGAGGCACTGAGCAAGCAGAAGGAGCAGGAACTGCTTGAGGTCTGATCGAGAGCGGCAGGCAGGCCAGCCGGAAGAGCGGGCGGAAGGGCGACGGGCAGAGTGGCGAACTCCGTGGTCGTAGAGAAGGCATCCGCCCCGCCGCTGCCGCGGATTGAGCGCCTGCCGGAGCACGTTGCCGTGATCATGGACGGCAACGGGCGCTGGGCGGAGCGGCGCGGCCTCTCCCGCAACGACGGGCACCGCGCCGGCGCGGAGAACGTGCGCGCGGTGATCGAGCGGGCCGCGGAACACGGCGTGCCGATGTTGACGCTGTTCGCGTTCTCGACGGAGAACTGGGGCCGTCCCACCGCCGAGGTCGACGCCATCATGCGTCTCGGCGCCGACTTCATCGACGGACACCTCGACGAGCTCGATGAGCGTGGTGTGCGGGTGCTGCACATCGGCGACCCCTCGCGGCTGCCGGAGTCGCTGCGCGACCGCGTGGCGGGGGCGGTGCGGCAGACGGCGGCGAACGGCCGCATCACCGTCAACATCGCCTTCAACTACGGCGGGCGGGCCGATGTCGTGCAGGCGGTGCGGCGCCTGGTGGCTGATGGCGCCGCGCCGGACGAGGTGACGGAGGAGGCGATCGCGGGCCGGCTGTGGACGGCGGGCGTGCCCGACCCGGACCTGCTGATCCGCACCGGCGCCGTGCGCCGCATCTCGAACTTCCTGCTCTGGCAGGCGGCCTATTCCGAGTACTACTTCTTCGACGGCATGTGGCCGGAGTTCGACGCCGCCGAAGTCGACCGCGCGTTGCTCGACTACAGCAAACGCCAGCGGCGCTTCGGCCGGGTGCCGGACGGCGCCGACGCCGCGACGTAGCACGCCCGGGTTCGGGCAGGTGTTGAAGCAGGGCAGGTGCTAAAGCAGCGGGTGGCGGTCGCCGCCGTCGGGCTGCCTCTGCTGGCGGCGCTCGTCGCCGGGCCGGAGCCGCTCTTCAGCGTGGCCGTCGCACTCGTGCTCGCGGCGGCTGCGTACGAGTTCGTGCGGGCGACGGCGCCGCAGTCCGGCCACCCGCCGGCGCTGGCCGCGGGCGCGCTCGTGGCGCTGATCGCGGCGACGGCGCGGTCGGCCGGGGACTTCCGGCTGTGGGTACTGCTGCCGCCGCTGGCGGCCGCGACCGCGCTGATCGTCATCCGCTCGCGTCCGCCGGGGCGTCCCGCCCTCGGCTGGTGGGTGCTGGCGGTGCTCTACCTCGGGGCGCTGGGCGCGCACTGGCTGCTGCTGAGGAACATCGTCGATGGCGCCGCCTGGGTGGCGCTGGCGCTGGCGGCGACGTTCGCCACGGACAGCGGCGCGTACGCGGCCGGACGGCTGGTCGGAAGGCACCTGCTGGTGCCATCGATCTCGCCCGCCAAGACCTGGGAGGGCGGCGCCGGGGGGCTGGTCGCGGGCGCGGCCGCCGTGGTCGCCGCGGCTCTGCTGACGGACCTCGATGTCGACGCTGCGCCGCTTGCGGCGATCGCCGTCGCGCTGCCACTGGGGGCGATCGCGGGCGACCTGCTGGAGTCCGCCATCAAGCGACGGGCCGGGGTGAAGGACATGTCCGCGCTGCTGCCCGGGCACGGCGGCCTGCTGGACCGCATGGACTCGCTGCTGGCGACGGGGCCGTTGCTATACTGGATGGTGGAATGGGTAGCGACGTCATAGGCCTCGCCCTCCTCGGCTCGACCGGGTCGATCGGACGGCAAGCACTCGAAGTGGTCCGGGCGCTCCCGGGCCGTTTTCGTGTGGTGGGTCTAGCCGCGGGCCGCAACATCGAGCTGCTGCGGGCGCAGATCGAAGAGTTCGGCCCCGATGTGGCCTGGGCGGCGCCCGGTCTCGAGTCCCAGGTACTGGCCGGCGAACTCGGCAGCGAGCGCTGGCAGCCCATGGACGAGATGGCGGCGCGCCCCGACGTCGATGTGGTGCTCGTCGCGACCGTGGGCACGGCCGGGCTCGCGCCCACGCTGACGGCGCTGGAGGCCGGCAAGGCCGTGGCGCTGGCGAACAAAGAGGTGCTGGTCGTCGCCGGGTCCGTCGTGCGTGCCGCGCTCGATCGTGGCGGCGAACTGCGACCGGTCGACTCCGAACATTCCGCCATCTGGCAGTGCCTCTGGGGTGAGCCGCCCGAGGCCATCGACCGGCTCACGCTGACGGCGTCAGGCGGGGCGCTCCGCAACCTCGACATCGAGCAGCTCGATCGCGTCACGCCGGAGGAGGCGCTGCGGCACCCGAACTGGGAGATGGGACCGAAGGTCACGATCGACAGCGCTACGCTCTTCAACAAGGGGCTGGAAGTGGTCGAGGCGCGCTGGCTCTTCGACATCCCGGTCGACCGCATCGACATCGTCCTGCACCGCGAGAGCATCGTGCACTCGCTGGTGACCTTCGTGGACGGCTCGGTGAAGGCGCAGCTCGGCGAGCCGGACATGAAGCTGCCGATCCAGTGTGCGCTGACCTACCCGGAGCGGGCCTCGCAACGGGCGCTAGCGTCGCTCGACCTCGCCGCCCACGGCTCGCTGAACTTCGGCGAAGTCGACGACTCGCGCTTCCCGGCGCTCGGGCTGGCGCTCGAGGCCGCGCGCCGCGAGGGAACGTACGCCGCGGCGCTCTCCGGTGCGGACGACGCGGCGGTAGAGCACTTCCTTGCGAAGCGCTGCCGCTTCACCGACATCGGCCGGTTGCTCGGGCAGACGCTGGACGCGCACCAGTCGACGGCCGAACCGGGGCTCGACGACCTCGTGGGGGCGGAGCAGTGGGGGCGTCGCTTCGTCGACGACCTCGTGGCGGCCAGCATGAGATGAGCGGGCGACGATGACGGGCGGCCGCTACGGCAACCTGATGACGGCGCTGTCCGTCGTGATCGCGCTGGCCGTGGCGTACGTCTTCGCACGCAGCGCGATCGAGTCGGCGCTGATCTTCGGGGTCATGCTGGTCTCGCTGGTGGTGGCGCACGAGTTTGCGCACTTCGTCACCGCGAAGCTGTTCGGCGTCTACGTCCACGAGTTCGGCATCGGCTTCCCGCCTCGCATCTGGGGCAAGCGCTTCGGCGACACCGAGTACACGGTGAACTGGTTGCCGGTCGGCGGCTTCGTGCGGCTGATGGGCGAGGAGGACGCCTCCGACCCCCGTTCGCTGGCCGCCCAGCCGCGCTGGCAGCGGCTGATCATCCTGTCCTCCGGCGGCATCGTGAACCTGATCCTGCCGATCTTCCTCTTCGCCATCGCCTTCACGATCCCGCACGAGGAAGGGATCGGCCGCGCCATCGTCACGAGTGTGGTCGTGGGCGCGCCGGCCGACCAGGCAGGGCTGCTGCCCGGCGATGTGATCTACGAGATCGGAGGGCGCGACTCCAGGAACCTGGCCGCGGCCGGGCGGCTCGTGCGTCTCCAGCTCGGCAAGGAGTTCGACATCGTCGTAAAGCGCGGCGACGACTTCCTGACGCTGCCGGTCTACGCGCGCTGGGCGCCCCCTTCCGGGCAGGGGCCGACCGGCATCTCGATCGGGGCGCAGTACCCCTTCACGGAGACCGTCTCGCAACCGCCCTGGGAGTCGATTCCGAACGGGCTGCGCGCGACGCTCGATACGGTCATCCTCGCCCGCAACGAGATCATCAGTCGCTTCAAGGGGGGCAGCAGCGATAGCGGCCCGGCGCTGCGCGGTCCCGTGGGGCTGGCGCAGGCGACTGGGGAGATCGCCCGGGCCGGTGGCGCGCCGCCGTTGTTCGAGCTGGCCGCGCTGCTCTCGATCAACCTCGGGGTGCTTAACCTGTTGCCTCTGCCGATGCTCGATGGAGGGCGCATCGCCTTCCTGCTGCTGGAAGTCGTGCGCCGAGGCAAGCGGGTTGCGCCGGAGCGCGAGGCGCTGGTGCACCTCGTGGGGCTGGTGCTGTTCGTCCTGCTCTTCGTGTTCGTCACCTTCGGCGACATCAGCCGCATCGCGAGCGGCGAGAGCGCGTTCCGCTAGGGGGCGCTCGCTTCCTCGTGCGGGCCCGGGCAGGCACCCTGCGACGGGCTCAGGGTGAGTGAGGGGCGCTGCTCCCCAGGAAGCCAGCCGCTATGCTCGATGCAGGGAGCGGTGATGCCTCAAGACCAGCCCCGCAACCAGACGCGAGCGGTGCCGGTCGGGCCGATCACCATCGGTGGCGGCGCGCCGATCGCGGTGCAGTCGATGGCCGCGACGAAGACGCAGGATGTCGATGCCACCGTCGAGCAGGTGCGCCTGATCGAGGCGGCCGGGGCCGACCTCGTGCGCATCGCCGTTGATTCGAAGCGCGACGTCGATGCGCTGGCCGAGGTGCGGGCGCGCACCGCTGCCACGCTCTCCGTCGACCTGCAGGAGAACTACCGCCTAGCGTCGCTGGTGGCCCCGCACGTCGACAAGATCCGCTACAACCCGGGGCACCTCTACCACCACGAACGCGAGAAGCCGGTGCAGGAGAAGGTCGCGTTCATCGCCAAGACGGCCGCCGCGCACGACTGCGCGCTGCGCGTCGGCGTGAACTGCGGCTCCGTCGACCCGGAGGTGACGGCGCGGCACCCGGGCGACGACGTCGGCGCGATGGTGGCCAGCGCGCTCGAACATTGCGCGCTGCTCGACGGGCTCGGGTTCGAGCGCTACGTCGTCTCGCTGAAGGACTCGGACTGGCGAAAGGTCGTGGCCGGCAACCGCCGCTTTGCGGCGGAACGGCCGGACGTGCCGCTGCACCTCGGGGTGACGGAGGCGGGGATGCCGCCGGATGGAGTGATCAAGACCCGCGTCGCCTTCGAGCAGTTGATCCCGCAGGGCATCGGCGACACCGTGCGCGTCTCGCTCACGCTGCCCTTCGAGCGCAAGGACGACGAGATCGATGCGGCGCGCGAGATCGTCGGCGACATCGAGGCCGGGCGCTTCCGCTCGGTGCCGGAGGGCCTGGACGACGGGCTGAACATCATCTCTTGCCCCTCCTGCTCGCGTGTCGAGAACGAGGCATTTATCGAGCTGGCGCAGGACGTGAAGGCGATGTCCGCCTATGCCGCGGACTACGACGTCACGATCGCGATCATGGGTTGCCGCGTGAACGGCCCGGGCGAGACGGACGACGCCGACCTCGGCCTCTGGTGCGGCCCCGCGGCCGTCAACCTCAAGCGCGGCTCGGTGACGCTGGGCGCCTACCGTTATGACGAGGTGCTGAATCGCCTGCGCGTGGCGCTGGACGCGGTGATCGCGGAGCAAGCAACGGCGTGACAGCGGCGACGTGATCGACGGCCCCTCTAACCTTGCCGCTCTGAGCACGATGTGGGCGATGCAGCCCCGCTTCGAGCGCGACCTGCCCGCCTTCGTCGAACGAGCTGCCGAGCTGGGCTTCGGGGCGATCGAACTGAACCACTCGATGGACCATCAGCACCTCGACGCCTTTCGCTCGGGCGTCGCGCTGCCTGCGACGTCCGTGCACGCACAGGCGCCACTGGAACGGCACTCGCGGTGGGGCTGGAATCGCGACCTCAACCTCGCCTCGGTGGACGAGGAGGAGCGCGCGCTGGCGGTGCGGTACGCGCTGCGCTCGGTCGACCTGGCGTCCGAGGTCGGCGCCGGCGCCGTCGTCGTGCACCTCGGCCAGATCGCGTCCGGTGCGCTGGACGGCGAGCTGAGGCGGCGTGCGCTGTTCGAGGCGGGTACGACCGGCGGCGACATCTGGGCCCACGCCGGCGCGGAGGCGGCCCAGGTGCGGGCGCAACTCGCACCGCCGTGCCTCGCTCAGGCCCATCGTTCGCTCGATGATCTGGCGACGGCGGCTCAGGCGGCGGGGGTTGCAATCGGCCTCGAGTGCCGCCAGCACTACCACCAGTTCCCGCTCCCCGAGGAAGCCGTGATGTTGCTGGCGGACTATCCGCCGGAGGTCGCCGGCTACTGGCACGACAGCGGACACGCCGAGGTGCAGGACCGGCTCGGTTTCGTCGCCCTCGACGCCTGGTTCGACCTGCTGGGCGACCGCGTCGTCGGCATACACATCACCGACGTGCGCGGCCTGGTTGACCATCGCGCCCCCGGCAACGGCGACCTCGACTTCGCCGCGCTCGCCGCCCGCATTCCGCCGTCCGCCGTCCGCACCTTCGAGGTCGACCAGCACGAGCCGGATGAGGACGTGGCGCGCGCGCTGCGGCTGATGCGCGAGGCCGGGCTGGTGGGGTAGGGGAGGCGCGCATGATCCTCGAAGCAGTCGTATTGCCCGTCAAGGCAGGCCACGAACCGAGTTCGAGTCCGCCTTCGCCGAGGCGCAGTCGATCATCGCCTCGATGCCGGGCTACCTCGGGCACGAGCTGCATCGCGACATCGAGACGCCGAACCACTACCTGCTGCTCGTGCGCTGGGAGGCCCTCGAAGCGCACACCGAGGGCTTCCGCGGCTCGGCGCGCTACCAGCAGTGGTCGGCGCTGCTGCACCACTTCTATGAGTCGGTGCCGGTCGTGGAGCACTATGAGCAGGTGGGGTAGACGGGCGAACCTCCACGAGTAGCTAGAGCCAGGCGCTTCCGCGTTGCGTCCACCGGAACGGCAGATGCAGAATCACCCGGCGAGGAGCGCAATCGTGGCTAGCACCTGGACTTTTGTCTCGTACTTGCTTGGTGGCGTGCTTCGCTCAGCAGGGATGCCTCGGAAGACTGGAGTGCTCAGGAGGCAAGAGGTCGTTGACGGCGGCGCATTCAATTCGGCACAGGTGCAGGTCGTGATGATCGGTGTCGGGCTGGGGCCGGGTCGCCCGAGGTCGCGACTCGCCTCCTAACGTCTGGCTTTCGGTACTGGGCTGTCGGTGGCGCTGCGGGTACCGCGCAGATGCTCGACGGGCTTGACCCGTGGGAGCGTGTGGAAGCCGGCTCACCAGATCTTCCGTGGAGAACGATTGCAGAGAGCTCATCGAACTGGTCAGACACTCTCGGGGAGGTCCCCTGGGAACTCGCAGTTGGCGACGCGTCGGTTGGTGTCCTGGCCAGCAACTTCACTGACGGACTGGTCTGGGGTCTGCTCCACCCTCATGAAGCTCTCGCCGCTCTTGAGGCTGACCGGATGGACTACGAAAGCAGGGCGCCCGACCGGATAGCGCATGGGCTCGACATCACCCAAGAGTACGAGTGGCCAAGCAACGACGACTTCCTAGAATGGTGTGGCCATTTTTCCGCAAGCTTTGAGGCGCAATATGAGCCCTTCTCTGAGGCCGCTCCCGAGTTGCTGGCAGAACCGAGGGTGGCGCGCAGGCTCGCAGGCGGCGTATAGAGCCGCTGAGCTGATTGCCCGCCCCTCGCGCCGCCCGTAACCTCGCGGCATGCGGATGTCACAGCTGTTCGGGCACACGTTGAGGGAGACGCCGGCTGACGCCGAGACCGCCAGCCACTACCTGCTGTTGCGCGCGGGGTTCATCGACCAGCTGATGGCGGGCGTGTACAGCTACATGCCGCTGGGGCAGCGCACGAAGCATCGCGTCGAGCAGATCGTGCGCGAGGAGATGGACGGCGCCGGGGCGCAGGAGACGCTGCTGCCAGCGATCCAGCCGCGCGAGCTGTGGGAAGAGACCGGCCGCGATGCGCTGATGAGCGATGTGCTCTTCCCCGTCGTCGACCGCCGCGAACGCATGCTGGTGCTGGGGCCGACGCACGAGGAGGTCGTGACCTCGCTCTTCCGCGACCATGCGCGCTCGTACCGCGACATGCCGGTGACGCTCTACCAGATTCAGATGAAGTTCCGCGACGAGGCGCGGCCCCGCGCCGGCCTGCAGCGGCTGCGCGAGTTCACGATGAAGGACGCCTACTCCTTCGACATGGACGAGGAGGGCCTGGACGCCTCGTACGGGGCGATGTTCGAGGCCTACACGCGCATCTTCGCGCGCTGCGGTGTGCCGATCGTGCCGGTGGAGGCGGACTCCGGCGCAATCGGCGGCAAAGGCTCGCAGGAGTTCGTCTTCCTCACCGAGGCGGGCGAGGACCACATCGTGATCTGCGCGCAGTGCAACTACGCCGCGAACACGGAGAAGGCCGAGTTCGTGCGCCCGCCGGCGGAGGGCGAGGAGGCGCTGGCGGTCGAAGAGATCGAGACGCCCGGCATGACCACGATCGAGGAGCTGGCGGCGTTCCTCGACGTGCCCACCGCGCGCACCGCCAAGGCCGTCTTCTACACGGCCCGCAATTTCGGGGAGCACAGCGGCGGCGAGCCGGTGTTCGTCGTGATCCGCGGCGACCTGCAGGTGAACGAGGTGAAGGTGGTCAACGCGCTCGGCGGCGGCGTCGAGCTGGAGCCGATGACCGATGCAGAGGTCGCGGCGGCCGGCATCGTCGCCGGCTACGCCTCGCCGATCGGCGTCGCGGACAACGTGCGTGTGATTGCTGACACCTCGGTGGCGCAGTCGCCGAACCTGGTGGCGGGGGCGAACCGCGAGGGCTTCCACCTGCGCAACGTCAACCACGGCCGCGACTGGGAGGGCGCCGTCTCCGATATCGCGCTCGCGGAGGAGGGTCACGCTTGCGTGCGCTGCGATGGCGGCACGCTGGGCATGGAGCGCGCCATTGAGATGGGCCACGTCTTCCGGCTGGGCGTGACCTACTCGGAGCCGCTGAACGCGGTCGTGCTCGACAGCGAGGGCGAGCGGCGGTTCCCGACCATGGGTTGCTACGGCCTCGGCGTCGACCGCATCGTCGCCGCCGCGGTGGAGGCGCACCACGACGACGACGGCATCGTCTGGCCGGCGGCGGTCGCGCCGTTCGACGTGCACCTCGTCGGCCTCGGGCTGGACCGCGACGAAGCCGTGGCGGCGGAGGCCGTGGCGCTCTACGAGGAGCTGACGGCGACCGGCCTCGACGTGCTCTTCGATGACCGCGAGGAGTCGCCCGGGGTGAAGTTCAACGACGCCGACCTGATTGGCGTTCCGCTGCGGGTGACGGTTTCCTCGCGCAACCACAAGGCGGGCGCCGTCGAGGTGCAGCGCCGCGGCGCCGAGCAGTCGGAGCAGGTCGCTCGTGCCGAAGCCGTCGCGCGGGTGGGGGCACTCCACGAAGCGGCACGGGCCGAAGGGGCGTGAGGGGACTCGGGTGCTCGCGGAGCGGCATCGCTGTTGAGGGGCGCGGGGGGTCGTGCTAGCATCGATCGTGACCATTCGCCTCCACTCGTGAGACGTGGGCCCGGGCCCACGTCTTTTGTTGAGTAGCCCCCTTGAATCAGCCAGACCAGGTGCGCCAGGGGCGCCCGGATCGCAGGACCATTGCCATGACGATGACCACCGAAGACTTCATCACCGCCATCACTCAGCTCTCCACTGAGAAGAACCTCGACCCGGACACCGTGTTCCAGGCCGTCGAGGCCGCCATGGCGTCAGCGCTGAAGAAGGACGAACTCCAGTACGCAGAGCTGGAAGTGAAGATCGACAGTGCCAGCGGCGACATCCGCACCTGGCGCACGTACCAGGTGATGGACGACGACGAGATCGAGGACGACGAGATCGAGGTCTCGCCGGAGCGCGCCGCATCGATGGGATTTGACGAAGCCGCGATCGGCGAGATCGTCCGCGAGGAACTGGAGACGACGCCGGCCACCGGCCGCATCGCCGCCCAGACGGCGAAGCAGGTGGTGCTGCAGCGGCTGCGCGAGGCCGAGCGCGAGGCCGTCTTCGGCGAGTTCACCGGCAAGGAGGGCGAACTCGTCTCCGGCATCGTGCTGCGCGTCGAAGGCGCGCACCGCCAGGTGATCATCGACCTCGGGCGCACGGAGGCCGTGCTGCCGATGGCCGAGCAGGTGCGGCCGGAGCACTACCGCGTCGGTCAGCGGCTGCGGGTGTACGTGAAAGAGGTCTACCGCGCCTCCAAGGGGCCGCAGGTCGTGGTCTCGCGCTCGCACCCGGAACTGCTGCGCCGGCTCTTCGAGCTTGAGGTGCCGGAGGTCTCGCGCGGCGTCGTCGAGCTGATCGGCATCGTTCGCGACCCCGGTTACCGCGCGAAGGTCGCGGTGATCTCGCGCCAGGACGGCATCGACCCGATCGGCGCCTGCGTCGGCGTGCGCGGGGCGCGCATCCAGAACATCGTCAACGAACTGGGGGGTGAGCGGGTTGACCTGATCCGCTGGGACCCGAACGAGGTCGCCTACATTGCCAACGCCCTCAGCCCGGCGGAGGTGACGTCGATCCGGCTGGAGGAGGTAACGAACACCGCCTTCATCGGTGTCCCGGACAAGCAGATCAGCCTTGCCATCGGCAAAGAGGGCCAGAACGCGCGGCTGGCGGCGAAGCTGACCGGCCGCCGCATCGACATTAAGGGCGAGGGTGCGATCATCGAGGCCGGCGAGGATCTCTATCCGCCGCCGGAACCGAACATGGACGCGATCCCGCTGCAGGAGCGCCCGGACCTGCCGACGCTGCCGGCCGACGCTGCCGTCGCGCCGTCGCAGGCGGACTACGCGCGGCCGGGGCTGCCGGGCGAGGGCCCGGCGGTCGAGCCCGCCGAGCCCGCGGCGGAGCAGACGCTGACACCGGAGCAGGAGGTCGCCGCGGCGTTCCAGGAGGACGAGGTCGCGGCTGTCGAGACGGTCGAGGCGGACGAGGAAGCGGCGCCGGCAGAGACCGCTACTCCGGAGCCTGCGCGCGCGCCGGCGGCGCCGGGCGGCCTGCGTTTTGGCGAGGACATCGGCGGAGTGCGCGACCTCGAGGACGAGTCCGCTCCGCGCGAGGCTCCGCGCGGGGGACGCGGCGGACGGGGTGGACGTGGCGGCCGTGGTGTCCGCGGCGCTTCGCAGCAAGAACAGCGTGCCACGCCACCGTCGCGCCGGGAGCGCCGCCGCTTCGAGGTCGACGAGGAGGACATCGAGGCCGGGCTCGGCTACGACGACGACGATGATCTGCTCGAAGACGAGCTGAACGAAGACGGAGCCGAAGACGGGGACGAGCACGACGACCAGCAGGGCAGGTAGCGGGACAGGCAGCAGGGCGCAGGCACCGGAAGCGTGGATGTCCGCGAGACGAGGGAAGCAGCCACAGCGCACCTGCGTCGCCTGCCGGCGTTCGCGTGATCGCCGCGATCTGGTGCGACTGGTGCGGACGGCCGAGGGTGAAATTGATGTCGATGAGCGTGGGCGTGAGCCGGGGCGAGGGGCGTATCTCTGCGCGGAGCGTGAGTGCTGGGACCGAGCGCTCTCGGGCGCCGCGCTGGCGAATGCGCTGCGGGTCAGCCCGGGCACGAATCTTGGCGCGCTGCGCGAGTACGCAGACCGCACCGAAGCAGGAAGGAGCGGGTCATGACGCAGGCGCCTGAGGCGAGGGGGAGCGTAGCGATCCCGCAGGCGGTGGTCGTGAAGGATCTGGCAGATCTGCTGGACGTCACCCCCGTCGACATCATCAAGGAGCTGATGAAGAACGGTGTGATGG
The DNA here is from genome assembly GCA_030745285.1 of Dehalococcoidia bacterium. Taxonomy (GTDB): domain Bacteria; phylum Chloroflexota; class Dehalococcoidia; order UBA2979; family UBA2979; genus SHYR01. The sequence continues at coordinate 15,138 of JASLOV010000219.1, forward strand.
CCACCATCAACCAGGTGGTGGACTTCGACACCGCCGCCATCGTCGCCGCCGACCTCGGTTTCGTGCCAGAGGAGGAGTCGTCGGCCAGCGCGGCCGACGGCGAGGGGGCCGGCCCCGAGGCGGAGCCCGAGGCGTTCTCGATGCGCGTCGAGGAGGACGAGGGTGCGGCGCTTGAGCCGCGACCGCCGGTGGTGACCGTGCTCGGACACGTCGACCACGGCAAGACCACGCTGTTGGACGCCATCCGCAGCGCGAACGTCGTCGAGGGCGAGGCCGGCGGCATCACGCAGCACGTCGGCGCCTACCAGGCGACGGCGCCGGACGGCCGGCTGGTGACGTTCATCGACACGCCCGGCCATGAGGCGTTCACGGAGATGCGGGCGCGTGGCGCGCAGGTGACGGACGTGGCGATCATCGTGATTGCCGCCGACGACGGCGTGATGCCGCAGACGCGCGAGGCGATCGACCATGCCCGTGCCGCCAGCGTGCCGGTGGTGGTCGCGCTGAACAAGGTTGACCTGGAGAACGCTAACCTGGACCGCGCGAAGCAGCAGTTGATGGAGCACCAGCTCGTGCCGGAGGAATTCGGCGGCGAGACCGTCGTTGTCCCGGTCTCGGCTCTGAAGGGCGAAGGCGTCCCCGACCTGCTGGAGAACGTGCTGCTGGTAAGCGACCTGGAGGAGCCGAAGGCCAACCCCGACCGCGACGCCGTCGGCGTGGTGCTGGAGGCCGCGACCGACCGCCACCGCGGCGTGGTGGCAACGGTGCTCGTGCAGACGGGTACGCTGCACCGCGGCGACGCCGTGCTGGCCGGCATGGCCTACGGCCGCGTGAAGTCGATGGAGGACCAGGACGGCCAGCAGGTGAAGTCCGCCGGCCCGTCGACCCCGGTCGTCGTGCTCGGGCTCTCGGAGGTGCCGCCGGCCGGGGAACGGCTGGTGGTGCGGAAGAACGAGAAGGAGGCGAGGCGCGAGGCCGTCAGCCGCCGCCGGGCGGCCGAGGCCTCCGGCGGGGAGCGGACGGCGGTCACGCTCGACACGCTCTTCGGCGAGATCCACCGCGGCACGGTGAAGGACTTCAACATCGTGCTGAAGACGGACGTGCAGGGCTCGATCGAGCCGCTGGTGCGGGCGCTGGAGAACCTCACTCTGGACGAAGTGAACGTGAAGGTGATCCACGCCGCCGCGGGCTCGGTCAACGAGTCCGACGTGAACCTGGCGGTGGCGTCGCAGGGCGTGATCATCGGGTTCAACATAGCGACGGAGAAAGGCGCGCAGCGCTTGGCCGACTCCGAGCACGTGGAGATCCGACCGTACGACGTCATCTACGACATCATCGAAGACGTGGAACAGGCCGTGCAGGGACTGCTCGACCCCGTCTACGAGGAGCGCGAGGACGCCCGCATCGAGGTGCGTGCGGTCTTCCGCCTGGGCCGGCGCAACGCCATCGCCGGCAGCTTCGTCAGGGACGGCCAGGTCAGCCGCAACTCGCTGACGCGGGTGATGCGCGACGGCGAGCAGATCAGCGAGTCGAAGATGGCGAGCCTGAAGCGATTCGAGAACGACGTCACCGAGGTCGATGCCGGCGCCGAGTGCGGCATCATGCTTGAGGACTTCAGGGACTTCGAGGAGGGCGACCAGATCGTCGCGTACCACATGGAGCGCGTGCGATAGATACCGCGCGCGTCCCGGACGCCACGAGGGAGACCGGATGAGCCGGCGTCTCGAGAAGATCGCGGATCAGCTGCAGCACGAGGTTGCGGAGCTGCTGCACCGGGACGTCAAGCACCCCGTGCTCGCCGAAGCGATGGTTTCGATCACGCGCGTGGAGGTTGCCCCCGACCTCGCGCATGCGCGCCTGCACGTCAGCGTGCTGGAGCCCGGCGGCGAGGCGCTCCCCGGCCTCCCAGTGATCGAGGG
>JASLOV010000220.1 GCA_030745285.1 Dehalococcoidia bacterium
CTTGTTGATGACCACGATCGGGGGCAGGCCGGCCTCGAGGGCCTTGCGCAGGACGAACCGTGTCTGGGGCAGCGGGCCCTCGGAGGCGTCCACCAGGAGCAGGACGCCGTCGACCATGGCCAGCGTCCGCTCCACTTCACCCCCGAAGTCGGCGTGGCCCGGCGTGTCCACGATGTTGATGATGGCGTCCTCGTAGCGGACCGCCGTGTTCTTCGCCATGATGGTGATGCCGCGTTCGCGCTCGAGGTCGATGTTGTCGAGTGCCCGCTCGGCGACACGCTCGTTCGCCCGGAAGACGCCGCTCTGGTGGAGCAAGGCGTCGACCAGCGTCGTCTTTCCATGGTCGACGTGGGCGATGATGGCGATGTTGCGGCGGTGCGGATTGGCGACCGACAGTGGCGGGTTCTTGGCCGTGGGCATCCCCTCAGTATACGCCCGGGGCGGACGCGCGTAGAATGGGCCTACCCGTTGGGACGCAAACGATGCGCAACGCCGTGCTGACCACTCTCGTGTTGGCGCTGGCGGCCTCCGCGGCTGCTCAGACCAGCGCTGCCGATCTCATGACCGCCCAGGAGGTCGGCCCGTTCTTCGTCCGCGACCTCATCGAGCGGCTCAGAGCCGACCCGGAGCGGTTCGAGGCTGAACGTCAGCGGGTCATTCTGGCTGCCATCCGGTATGCGGGCGAGGATGCCCGGCGACCGCGCCGCTTCTCCCTCATTTCTTCCTTCGCGAAATCACAGGGCCAGACGGCGGAGCGGCGGCGCTCCCTCGACGCGCGATCGGCGTGGCACGCGACCTACATGCGGATGATCTTCCGCGACATCCGGCGGTAGCTGCTAGGCCGCGGCTGGCCGCTAGGGAACGCAGCGGCCGTTCGCCCAGGCGCCGCTGGCGGCCCAGCAGCTCTGAACCCGAGGAGACATCACCGTTTCCGGAGGTACGTACGGCGCCGGCTCAGGCACCGGCGCGATCGCTCCACGGCGACTGCTGCGATCGCTGCGGCGCTCGGAGCCTCGGGTTCCGGGGCCGGCGCCCCGGCTACGCGCCTTGCCGCGGGGGAGCCCGCCGGGCCCGTAGCCGACCGGGGAGTATGCGAACAGCCCCCAGGGGCTCGCGCCGACGGACCGGTTTCTCAACTCGTCCAGGGTCTCGTTCCATTCTCGGATCGAACTGCGCGGCGGCTCGCTCGAGTCGCGGCGCCGGACCGGCGCCGGGGTATGGACCACGAACCGCTCGTAGTGCACGGGTCGTGGCTCGGTCGTGTAGACGTAGAGGTCGGCGTCGGTCAGCACGTTCTTCGTGAGATCGGGCAGGCGTTCCGGCAGCGGGCTATCCGGGTCTGCCCGCCGCGCGCGCTCCGCCCGGATCTGTCGACTGAGTTCGGCCAGGCTCTGCGCCTCGACGGTGCCCGCCGCCAGCAGGAGAGCCAGCACAACGCCCGATCGCATCACCACGGTGGGAATCTGCATCGTGCTGCGCGGGCTAGCCCTCGTCCCGCTCCTGGTAGATCGGCAGGCCGCGTTCCGTTCTGTCGCCGGTGAAGACGAACGTCCGACTGTCGTGCTCCACCTTGGGGGGCAAACTCGCGTCGGGCGCGCTCCAGTCGCGATCGAGCGTGCGGCCGTCCTGCCACTGCAGGTGGATGCGAATCGGCTTGTCGGTCATACTGCCGCTCGAAGCTCAAGCTAATTGTAAGATGCGGGGCGTCTGGGGACAACGCCGTGACATCTGAGGGGTGAGGGCACCGATGTTCTGGTTCATTCTGTTCGTCATTGCCATCTTCGGGTTGGTGGGCGGCTACACCGCGGGCCGGGTCGGTGCGGCGTCGCAGACCCGAACGCTGCCCGAGGGCGACCAGTCGGACCCGACGACCTGCGACGAGGCGACGGTTGCTCTCGAGCAGCAGGACCACGTCGTGGGGGCGATCAGTCGTGAGATCGAGTATCTCAGGCGGAAGCTGGACGCGCTGGTTGTTGGGGCGATCGCCGCGACGCTGCTGGCGGTCGGGCTCATCGCCATCGGTGGCGTCCTGACGGCAACCGGTGCGGGCGGGGCGCTGGGCGTTGTCCTGACGTCGCTCGGCGTCGCGACGATCGCGCCCACGGCCGCTCTCTGGGGCAGCATCGCGCAGATCGTGGGCCAGATCGAAGACCTCGAAGGGCGCCGGTCGCAGGAGCAACGACGGCTGCGTGCGCTTCAGGACGCCGTTGAACGTCTCTGCGCGCCGCTTCCGGACGTCGGTGTCGGCGCCGGCCCGGGCGTGGCCGACCCGGCCCCGGGAGCCGACGGGTGAGGCGGCGGGTCGTGCGAGAGGAGCGGAGAATGCAGGCGTGACATCGGCCTGGCACGGCGGAAACGGTTGATCAATGGGGGGGACCCCGAAGGAGGGTAGGGCCAATGAGCGAACGGGAACGCCGGAGTGCGGAGCGCCGAAGAGAGGTGTTCCCGGTGTCGGTCGCCACGGACGGGCCTATCGAGATCGAGGGGCAGAGCCTCGACGTGTCGACGTCCGGGCTTCTCCTGACCGCGGGGCGGATCGTCGTGCAGTTGCGGTTTCAGGGAAAGCAGTATCGAGGCCAATTGGTCCGGGCGTTTCCGATGGAGAGCGGGGAGACCGCGTTCGGGATCAAGCTGGACGAAGCCTAGCTCGCTAGGCGACCTCCCAGGCCCCGTTTCGCCCAGACCCTGCCTGCTCACCATCCCAGGCTCTCGCCCGATCCCGCCAAGTTGTTCTGTTAGTTAGTGCCGGAGGTGGGACTCGAACCCACACGGGGCGTGAACCCCACGGGATTTTGAGTCCCGCGCGTCTGCCAGTTTCACCACTCCGGCTCGTGACGTTCAAGGCGTGACTCCGTCGGAAAGCCCTGGCTCTTCGGCGGGGTTCCGCAGTATAGCACGCAGGTTTGCGCCGCTTCTGGCGCTAGACGGGTCGACGGCGGCCCTGTAACCGCTTCAGCAGTTGGACCTGGCTGGCGTGGTAGAGGTCGTGCGCGGCGATGCCCCGGATGAGCGCGGCACGCGTCAACTGGCTGCCGCGAGGTCGTCGTGACAGCCGCGAGACGCTGAGATCACGAATCGCCGTGCGCAGCCGGAGGTGCTCGGCGTCGAGGAGCTGCTTGCTCTCACGCCACGCGGGGGCACGCGCGGGCGCCGGGGACGGGAACCAGTCGCTGCCGTCCAGCGCGAAGCTGCCGCGCTTGGCTGCCGTCAGCCGCCGCCACGCGGCGTACTTCCAGTAGGCAGCATGCGTGGCGATTTCCCAGATGTTGTGGCGC
>JASLOV010000221.1 GCA_030745285.1 Dehalococcoidia bacterium
CGCACAGTCTCGATGTTGACGCCGTAGACCTCACCGGCGAGGTCAAAGACCACGGTGCGGCTGTCAGCCGGCGGAGTGTGCGTCCGCAGCGCGACGAATGAAGGCGGCACGCTCCTCCAGGCCGCCGGCGGCGACAGCGGGCAGCGACGGCTCCGCCAGCTGCTCGAAGCGATCCGCGTCCTCATCCCAGCGGTGCAGCAATCGAGCCCGGGGACGGCCGTCGATCACCGCTTCGATCTCGTGCATCTCCGCCAGCACCCGCCGCGTCGGCGCACGCCAGTCGTCACCCAGCGAGCGCAGGTAGACCATGAGGTCGATGTGCGAGGCATGTTCATCCGGCACACCGTTGCCGTCGCAGAGCACGCCAAAGGCTTCATCCAGCCCCGGCGCGTGCAGAGCGGTGGCCAGTGCGTAGCCGCGATCCAGCGTGGCGAACACGCGCCGCACCGGGTCTCCCCAAATGTAGCCGGGCACGGGCCCTTCGCTCACCTCCGGCACCACCAGGTACCCCTCCGCCGCCGAACCGCTCAGCGCATCGAGGTCGCCCGGGTGCTCGGTCAAGACGCGCACCGGGGCCGAGGCCGGCGCGCACGCCAGCGTCGCCGCCGCCACCGTCGACTTGCCTGCCCAGCGCGGGATCGCGACGACCAGGAACGACCGCTGCAGCTCCGCCGTCAGTTGCAGCGTGGCCGCCATCTCTGCCGACATCGTCTCGTTCGCCACAAGCGCGGGCAAGTTCAGGACGGCCACGTCGTTGCTCTCCGCACGGTTGCTGCTTCCCGTGGCCGAGCGATCGATGGCGCCCGGTCAGGCCACGGCGGGTACGATGGTCGTGAACGCGAACAGCATAGCGCACCGGCGCCCCCGACATCGGGGCGTCAGCGCGTCCGGCAACCAGCGTCCGGCAGCCAGCATCCGGATACCCAACATCCGGGCATCGAGCACCCGCGGAGGCCACCAGTGCCAGAGCAGTACGTCGCGACCGACAGTGCGAGCGGCCTCGAGGTCACCGTCACCGGCGACTTCCCGGACAATCCCGACGACCGCGTGCGTATCGCCCGTACGGCCACCCTCTTCACCCGGCTCTTCGCCACCATCCTCACGACGGAGAGTGAGATGGAGCGGCAACACCGCTTTCGCGCCATCGAGACCCAGCTCGAGGTCGCCGACGCACTGATCCGCGAGGACTTCGCGGAGGTGCAACGCCTCCTGCACGAGACGATGAGCAGCATGGGCGTGACCGAGGAGCAGCTGAAGCAGATCGAGGACGAACTTCGCCGCCACCTCCGCCAGTTCGGCGGCTTCGAGCTGCCCGAGGGCGATGAGGACGGCGCCCCGGGCGGTGAGGGCGACGACGAGCAGCCCGTCTGACGGCCCTCAGCAATTGCCTGCGCGGCTGGTCGCCTGACGCCGGGGCCACCTGCTAGCGACGCAATCCATCGTTCAGCAAGCGGCATCCGACACCCGGAACCGAGATGATCACATCGGCGAGTCCGATCGCGCTCAGCTTTCGGCGCAGCGTATGCAGGTGTGAGCGGATCGAAGCTCGCCCGAAGCGGTCGGCAAAGGCGTTTCCCCAGAGAGTGAGGGCGATGCGGTCGTGGGTGACAACGGCGCGGCCCTCCCGCAACAGCGCCGCCAGGATCGCCGCCTCCGACGGCGTCAGCCGGGCCGTGCCGCCGGGCCCCGTCACCTCCCGGCTCTGCTGTCCAGGGCGGGGCCACCGGACTCGCGGGTGTTCCCGCCCGTCCATACCTGCAGCGCCTGGGCGACGGCCTCGGCCGGGCGCGCGGTCGCGCCCACGGCAATCACCGGCTAGAGTTCCGCGGGCAGCACCCCTCGCAACCACGAGGAATGCTCCGGCAGCAGCACCAGCACCGGACGATCGGGGTCTTCCGCCGCCTCACGCGCCCGCTCGATCAGGTTGCGCAGCATGGCGGCATCGTCGCCGACGTCGACGACGAAGATGTCGGGGCTGGAACCGGGACGGCGTGTCTCTTCGGTCACGCTGGCGGCGTCGCTCATGCCGGTCACCTCGTGCCCGGCCCTCCTCAGCTCACGAGCGAGGGCCCCGCGCCGTTCCAGCCGTTCTGCTACTACCAACGCCCGCATTCACCGCTCCGGTGACAACATCCGCGATCGCTATCGCCAGACTCTCGCCGCGCGGCTAGCGATGACCATCAGCGCACCATCAGCCACCGGCCAGCCCGTCCCGATCGCGCTCCGCGCGGCAGTGGCTCAGCCATGGCCCGGCAGTCGCGCAACACTCAAGTCTTGAGAGCGAGAGCCGGCGCCCGTACGATAGTTGTTCGAGCGTTTGTTCGACCCGCCGGGCCTCCCCGCCTCGCCGAGGTGACTGCGTGCCACTCGACAGCATCGTCGTAACAGGTGCCCGCGAGCACAACCTCAAAGACATCGACATCACGATCCCACGCGACAAGTTCGTCGTGATCACCGGCGTCTCCGGCTCCGGGAAGTCTTCGCTGGCGTTCGACACCATCTACGCGGAGGGCCAGCGCCGCTACGTCGAATCGCTCTCCGCCTACGCCCGGCAGTTCCTGGGGCTGATGGAGAAGCCGGACGTCGACTACATCGAGGGGCTCTCGCCCGCCATCTCCATCGACCAGAAGGGCGTCTCCAAGAACCCGCGGTCGACCGTGGCCACGGTGACGGAGATCTACGACTACCTGCGGCTGCTCTTCGCGCGCGCCGGCATCCCACACTGCCCGCACTGCGGACAGGTGATCCGCCGCCAGACGGTGCAGCAGATCGTCGACGCCGTGCTCGCTGAGCCAACGAACAGCCGGGGCATGCTGCTTGCGCCCCTGATTCGCCACCAGCGCGGCGAGCACAAGCAGGTGATCGAGGAAGTGCGCCAGTCCGGCTTCGTGCGGGTGCGCGTCGACGGCGCGGTGCGCGAGATCGAGGAGCAGTTCGAGCTCGACCGCTATAAGTGGCACGACATCGATGTCGTCGTCGACCGCATCGTCGTGCCGGCGCCGGACGACGACGAGGTGGAGCAGACCCGCCGCCGCATCTCCGACTCCGTGGAGCAGGCGCTGCGCCTAGGCGCGGGCATCATCCTCTTTGCGCCGGAAGAGCGTGACGAGGTCACTTTCTCGCAGCACTTCGCCTGCCCGAACCCGGACCACCCACCCTACTCGGTGGGTGAGATCGAGCCGCGCAACTTCTCCTTCAACAGCCCCCACGGCGCCTGCCCGAGCTGCACCGGGCTGGGCGTGCAGATGGAGATCGACGAGGCGCTCGTCGTCCCCAATCGCAAGCTCTCGATCAACGAGGGCGCCATCCTCCCCTACCAGCGCATCACCACCTCGCAGCACTGGTATCGCCGCCGCCTCGCCTCGGTCGGCGAGGCCTACGGCTTCACGCTCGACGCCGCGCTCGAGACGCTGGACGAGGCGCAGTGGTCGGCGCTGATGCGCGGCACGGAGGGCCAGAAGGTGCCGGTGGAGTACACGACCCGCAGCGGCCGCGAGCGCCGTTTCGAGGTCTCCTGGGAGGGCGTGCTCACCAATCTCGAACGCCGCCACAAGGAGACCGAGTCGGAGTGGGTACGCGGCGACATCGAACGCTACATGGTGTCGGTGCCTTGCCCCACCTGCCAGGGCGCGCGGGTGAAGGCGGACATGCTGGCCGTGACCGTCGACGGCCGTTCGATCGTCGACACCGCGCACATGGCGGTCGGGGACGCGCTGGTGTGGATCGAGCACCTGCGCAGCGATGCCACGCCGCTGGCCGGTCGGGAGCGCGAGATCGCCCACCAGATCCTGCAGGAGATCGAGGGCCGCCTGACATTCCTGCGCGACGTCGGCCTCGGCTACCTCACGCTCGACCGGCCCTCGGCGACACTGGCCGGCGGCGAGGGGCAGCGCATCCGCCTGGCCACCCAGATCGGCTCCGCGCTGATGGGCGTGCTGTACGTCTGCGACGAACCTTCGATCGGCCTGCACCCGATCGACAACGAGCGCCTGATCCGCACGCTCTCGCGGCTGCGCGACCTCGGCAACACGGTGCTCGTGGTCGAGCACGATGAGGCGATGATGTGGGCCGCCGACCACCTGATCGACCTCGGGCCCGGGGCCGGCGAGCACGGCGGCACGGTGATCGCCACCGGCTCCCCGAAGCAGGTGGCGCGGGTGAAGCGCTCGATCACCGGCCAGTACCTCTCCGGCAAGCGCCGCATCCCGATGCCGGAGTCCCGTCGCGCCCGCAACGGCAACGAACTGGTGGTGCGCGGCGCGGCGGAGCACAACCTCAAGCAGGTCGATGTCCACTTCCCGCTCGGTCTCTTCATCGGCGTGACCGGCATGTCCGGCAGCGGCAAGTCGACGCTGGTCAACGAGATCCTCGCCAAGCGCCTCGCCTACGAGCTGCATCGCGCCCGCGAACGACCGGGCAAGCACGGGGGCATGGACGGCATCGAGCACGTCGACAAGGCCGTGGTGATCGACCAGTCGCCGATCGGGCGCACGCCGCGGTCGAACCCGGCAACGTACACGGGGCTGTTCACGACCGTGCGCGACCTCTTCGCCTCCGTGCCGGAGGCGCGCGCGCGTGGCTACAAGCCCGGCCGCTTCTCATTCAACGTCAAGGGCGGGCGCTGCGAGGAATGCTCCGGCGACGGCTACAACGTGATCGAGATGCAGTTCCTGCCGGAGGTCACCGTCGCCTGCGAAGCTTGCCACGGCGACCGCTACAACCGCGACACCCTGGAGATCCAGTACCGCGGCAAGAGCATCTCGGAGGTCCTGAACCTGACGGTGACGGAGGCGCTGGAGTTCTTCGACGCCATCCCGGCCGCCCGCCGCCGGCTGGAGACACTGCACGAGGTCGGGCTCGGCTACATCCGCCTCGGGCAACCGGCGACGACGCTCTCGGGCGGCGAGGCGCAGCGCGTGAAGCTCGCGACCGAGCTCTCGCGACGGGCGACCGGTCAGACCGTCTACATCCTCGACGAGCCGACGACCGGGCTCTCGTTCCCGGACGTCGCGGCGCTGCTCGGGGTGCTGCAGGCGCTGGTCGACGCCGGCAACACGGTGATCGTGATCGAACATCACCTCGACGTGATCAAGAACGCCGACTGGCTGATCGACCTCGGCCCCGAAGGCGGCGAGAACGGCGGCCAGGTGATCGCTGCGGGGCCCCCGGAGGAGATCGCCACCATCGACGCCTCAGCCACCGGGAGATTCCTGCGCGACGTGCTCGAAAGCCACGGCGGCGGCGTTCCCGTGGCAGAGCCGAGTGCGCTCGACGAGTCGCCGGGGACCTCGGGCAACTCCGGTAGCTCCTGCAGCTCCGGCAGCTCCGGCAGCTCCGGCAATGGCGCCACGCCGGCCCGCACTCGCCCGAAACGCGCGAAGGCAGGCGCGACGAAAACGAAGTCTCGCCCCCGTAAGGGCGCCCGTCAGAGCCCTCGCAAGGGCGGCGCCCGGGCGAAATGAGCGTTCGCCCGCTTGAATTTCGGACAGACTGCGCGTGCAGCCGATCGCCGACTGCCCCGGCAAGTCCTAACAACACCCGCACCCCGGCGCCTCCGCACTTCGGTAGTTCGAGCACTGCGCTACGCTTGCAGCGTGCACGAGCTGACGTTCCGCGACGACGACCTGCGTCTCGTCTACCTGGCGACCGTCTATCACCTCGGGCGACCGGGTTCGGAGATCGATGCGCAGACGCTGGAGCCCCACCGGCTCGGGCTGGGTCCGCTCCGCGAGCAACTCGACCGCCAGCTCGATCAACCGGCCGCCACCGTCGAACTCACCGACTACCAGCTGACGCGATTGGGGCAGGCGCTGCACGGCATCGCGAACGAATTGAAGCAGTACGAGATGGCGCAACGCCGTTCCGCCGTCCCCGGATTCGCCGAGGCGATGCAGCGCCTCTTCCCCGGCAACGAGCGGGAGCCTGGCACATCGCTCGACCTCGTCGAAAAGACGATCATGCTGCGGCGGCGGCTGGACGGCGCCGTTGCGGGGGCGGAGTCGGCCGTCGCCGCGGCCCGGAAGCAGCAGGAATCGGCCGCGGCGGTCGGCGCGAGACGCCCGTGGTGGAAGCTGTGGCGGCGCTAGTCACTGCACTCGACCGCCTAATCTCTTGTCTAGAAGTCGACGTGTACCTAGAATCCCGAGACAGCCGAGCGCCGCCGTCGGCGCCCGCGAAGGGACTCTGCCGGATGACTTACTTCGTCACACAGCCATGCATCGACGAACTCGACCTCTCATGCGTCGACGTCTGCCCCGTGGACTGCATCCACACCGAAGAGGGCACCGACCGAATGGTCTACATCGACCCGGACGAGTGCATCGACTGTGGCGCGTGCGAACCGGCCTGCCCGGTGACCGCGATCTACGCCGAGGACGATCTGCCGGACGATCAGGCGGCCTTCGCAGAGATCAACGTCCTGTACTTCAAGGACAAGGACGCGGCCCGGGCGAAGGTCCCCGCCTAGCTGCCGAGCGCCGGGGCGGCGCTACGGCCCGGCACCAGCACGATGTAGAGAGGCGCAACTGCGGCGCCTCTCTCTGATCTCGTTGACCCTCTCTCGCCGTCTCGCCGCGTCGTCCGCGTCAGCGCGTCCGTCTCATCCCGCTACCTGCGGGGGTCGGCCTCGGCTCCTTCGAGGAACGGGATGTCGTCGTGCCACACCGGGGCCTCCCCGTCCAGCGAGGAGGCTTCGATCCGCACCGAGCCGTCCGCCTGGAGGTCGACGAGCAACACTCGCCCGCCAACCGAGCCGCTGAGACTCTCCGGAGCGCCGGAGTAGGCCGCCGTCGTCCCGCCCGCGGCCACCCGGACCAGCCGCTCCCAGTGGCCGAGCGCGACGTAGTCGCGGTCCATCGCCTGCAGCTCTTCCTCGTAGATGTGGAACGAGTGCTGCAGCGCCGCCCCGGGGTGGATGAAGTGCCCGTGCCCGATGCCGATCTGCCAGGCGGCCTCGCCGCGTGGCGGCGCGTCGGCGAAGGGGGTGAAGCGCGGGTCCTGCTCCGTGTGACTGCGACCCCAGATCTCGACGTCCAGGCCGTCCGGTGCCACCGTCTCCCCGCCCGGCTCGCGCATCAGATGCAGGTTTGGCGCCTCGGCCGCCCAGTCGATGCGGTTGTAGAGCGAGCTGGGTCCGACGTGGTCATGGTTCCCCGGCAGCACGACCACCGGCACCCCGGTGCGCGCGATCTCGGCGGCGGCGTTGTGCAACGTCTCGTCGCGCACGCGGGCGTTGTCGATGAAGTCGCCCGCGATCAGCATCGCGTCTACCTGCTCGTTCACGGCCTTGTCGACGGTCCGGCGGAAGGCGTCTTCCAGCCCCGCGCGCATGCCGTCCAGGTGGTCGCCGCGCCCGTGGTCGTAGGCGCCGAGATGGACGTCCGAGGTGTGCAGCAAGCGCAGCGGCGGCTTCGAGCCAGACCCGGCACCCGTGTCGCTGCTGTTCATGATCGCCCCGGCAATGCCGTCACCTCATCGACCTCGGGCCGGAGTTCGTCGAGTCGGTCGCGGACCGCATCAACGACGCCGGAGATGGGAACGCGGATCTGCTCGGTCGTGTCGCGGTCGCGGATCGTCACGGCCTCGTCGTCGATCGTATCAAAGTCGACAGTGACGCAGAGCGGCGTGCCGATCTCGTCCTGCCGCCGGTAGCGACGCCCGATCGACTGTGCGTCGTCGTACCAGGTGCGGAAGTGGGGTCGCAGCACGTCGTGGACGCGGCGCGTCGTCGGCAGCAGCTTCTCGTTGCGCGAGAGCGGCAGCACCCCGACGGCGACCGGCGCGATGTCCGGGGCGAGCCGCATCACCACGCGCTTGTCGCCCGCCACGACGTCTTCGTCGTAGGCGTCCATCAGCAGCGTCAGCATCACGCGATCGACCCCGACCGCTGGCTCAACGACATGCGGCACGATGTGCTCCTCACGCTCCGTATCGAAGTAGCTCAGTGACTTGCCGGAGTGCTCGGCGTGCTGAGTCAGGTCGTAGTCGCCGCGGTAGGCCACACCTTCGAGCTCAGCCCAGCCCCACGGGTAGTGCGCCTCGACGTCAGCGGTCGCGCTCGAATAGTGAGAGCGCTCGTCGGCGCCGTGATCGCGGAATCGCAGGTGCTCGCGGCGCACCCCGATCGACTGGTACCAGCGCATGCGCTCCTGCTTCCAGTACTCGAACCAGCCGAGCGCACTCTCGGCGTCGCAGAAGAACTCCATCTCCATCTGCTCGAACTCACGAGTGCGGAAGATGAACTGCTGCGTCGTGATCTCGTTGCGGAACGACTTGCCGATCTGGGCGATGCCGAAGGGCAAACTGCGGCGCGTGGAGTTCAGCACGTTCTCGAAGTTCACGAACATGCCCTGCGCCGTCTCCGGGCGTAGGTAGGCGGTCGCGCCCTCGTCCTCGACGGGGCCGACGCTGGTTCGCAGCAGCAGGTTGAAGGCGCGCTCCTCCGTAAACTGACCGGTCGCGCCACAGTTCGGGCAGGCGCCATCCTCGATGTGGTCCGCGCGCACGCGGGCCTTGCACTTCAGGCAGTCAACGAGCGGGTCCGTGAAGACATCGACGTGCCCGGCAGCCCGCCAGACGTCCGGGTTGGTGATAATCGCAGCCTCGACACCGACGACGTCGTCGCGGGCCTGCACCATCCACCGCCACCAGCTCTCCCGGATGTTGCGGCGCATCTCAACACCCAGCGGCCCGTAGTCGTATGTGGAGGCGAATCCGCCGTAGATTTCCGCGGACGGGAACACGAAGCCGCGCTGTTTGGCCAGCGATGTGATCGTCTCGAGGTCGGCCTTCATGCCGGAGGCCGGCCCGTCTTCTTCGTCAGTCACCTGCGCTCCTGAGGCGTTCGCCCTGGCGGTCCGGGGTCGGGCGGAGTGTCGCGAGATTATCATTGCGATCGGGTGGCCACAACGTGACAAACCGCCGTGCTACCATCTGCGCGCGGGGGGAGGAGACAGCCATGCGCAGTCTGTTTGCCATCCTCGCGGCCGTCGCTACCGGCGCTGCCATCGCGGTGGCCGCCGCCGCCCGTTCGGACGTCCGGCGCCAGGCGGAACGGCACGAGAGCATGCCCGACGTAACCGCAGCACCGGAGCTCGCCGATGCGTGAGGCCGAACCGAACAAGCTCTGCGTGATCATCGTCTCCGACACCGATGCCAACCGGTTGATGGGTCGGCTCGTGGAGAACGGGCTGCCGGCCACCAAGATCGGCTCGACCGGCGGATTCCTGCGGCGCGGCAACGCCACGATCATCAGCGGCGTCGAGGGCATGGCCGTCGATACCGTCGCCGAGATCGTGCGCGAGGAGTGCCACGCTCGCAAAGAGTTCGTGCCCGTCCAGACGTTGCCGTTCCTCGGCGACGGCGGGTTCAGCGCAGAGCCGGTCGAGGTGCGCGTCGGCGGCGCGATCATGTTCGTGCTCGACGTGGAGCGCTTCATCCGTACCTAGCGAGTCACACCAGGCGGGTCACACGACACCCGGCCGGCAACCCCCGCCCCTTCCACAGAGGGGCGGGCACCCGATTGCCACAATCATGCTGCTCAGGGCGATGTGGCATGATGCCGGCCCCGGAGGGACTCACACATGGAGACCGAACTCGTCTGCATGCCAGTCCGACACGCGCGACGGCGTGTCGGTTCCACGTTTGTCGCAGTCGCCGCACTGGGCCTGATCGTCGCGGCCTGCGGCGGCGACAACGATGACTCCGGGACCGGGGCGGCCCCGTCCGCTCCCACCGCCGCCGTAGCGGCGCCGGCGGGGACCGCAGCGGCAACGGCGACCCTGACTCCCAGCCCGACCCTGACTCCCAGCCCGACCCTGACTCCCAGCCCGACGGTGGCAGCCACGGCCGCGCCCACCGCGACGCCATCGCCGAGCCCCACCCCGACTCCCAGCCCAAGTCCCACGCCGGCGCCCACTGCCACCCCGACCCCGGCGGCGAGCCCCTCGGCGGGTGCACAGGCCGCCGGTCCCGGCGGGGCGGGTCTGCTCGAACGGCTGCCACTCCCGGCCGAGGCGCCGTTCGACGTCACCGGCTCACCGACCGTGGGCGGACGCACGATCGCCGACTTCGGCTTCGTCTACGACGGCGCCGGGGGGAGGCAGGCGAACCCGCAGCCGACCTTCTGGGCGCCGCTCGGCACGCCCGTGCTCGCCCCGGTCACGGGCACGGTCATGGCCGTGTCCGTCGTCTGGTCCGGCGACTACTCCGTCATGATCTCGGCCAGCGGCCGGATGGACTGGGTCTGGGAGACCGAGCACGTGATCGAGGTACGGGTGAAGCCCGGCGACCAGGGGCGGGCCAGTCGATCGCCCTGGTGAGCGACTACGACGTCCGCAACACCTCCGGCGTCGGCCTCGTGGAGCTCGGCATTCTCGAGGGGGGCAATCCACCGCGCCACCATTGCCCGTTCCAGTACCTCGCGCCGGAGGCAGAGGCAGAGGTGATCGCGCAGCTCGACGCCATGCGCCGCGCCGATGCGGAGCGGCGAGGCGTTGCCGCGCCCGACCCGGCGTCGTTCGCGGCGCCCGGCTGTCTCACCATCGAGCCGATCGAGTGTTGAGGTCCGCGCTCGGCGGCAATGGTCTTCGACCGCGGCCGATGCTCTACAATGCCCGTGTTCTTGCCAGCCCGGCGCATTCAGCCGCACGGGCGCCGTACCGAGGAGAACCGCAGATGGTCGATTTCGCAGACACCGCCGAGCAAGCGTCGTTCCGCGCTGATGTGAGGCAGTTCCTCGGAGACAACCTGCCGCCCGTGCTGACGGTGCGGCCGGATGACGACCGCCAGGAGTACGAGGACCCGAACAGCGAGCGTGCGAAGGCGCTCGACCAGTGGCGCGAGAAGCTGGTGGAGCGAGGCTGGATCGCGCCCGCCTGGCCGAAGGAGTACGGCGGCGCCGACCTCTCCCCGATGGAGCAGTTCATCCTCAACGAGACCTTCGCTGAGACGAGGTCACCACGGCTCGGCGTCCCCGACGTCGGCTCCACGATCATGGTCCACGGCAGCGAGGAGCAGCAGAAGGAGTTCCTGCCGCCGATGGTCACCGGCGAGGCGCGCTGGTGCCAGGGCTACTCGGAACCGGGCTCGGGGTCGGACCTCGCCTCGCTCCAGACGCGAGCGATCCGCGACGGCGACGACTTCATCATCAACGGCCAGAAGATCTGGACCTCCGGCGCCCACGTCGCCAACATGATCTTCGCCCTCGTTCGCACCGATCCGGAAGCACCGAAGCACCGCGGCATCAGCTACCTGCTGTTCTCCATGGAGTCGCCCGGTATCACGGTGCGCCCGCTGGAGCAGATCCACGGCGCCTCCGGATTCAACGAGGTCTTCTTCGAGGACGTACGAGTACCGGCAAAGAACGTCGTCGGCGAGGTCAACCGCGGCTGGTACGTCGGCGCGACGCACCTCGACTTCGAGCGCTCGTCGATCGGCCTGGCCGTCGGTCAGGTGCTGATGCTCGACTCGCTGCGCGACTATCTGCTGGAGGAGGAGGAGGCCGATAGCGGCAAGTCCGCCATGAGCCGCAGCGACCAGGCGCGCGCTGACTTCGCCGACCGCTACATCGAGGCGAATGTCGCGCGCACGCTCTCGCAGCGCGTGATCTCGATGCAGGCCCGGGGCGAGATCCCGAACTACGAAGCCTCGATGACCAAGGTCTTCTCCACCGAGTTCACGCAGCGCATCGCCCGCACGGCCACCAAGCTGCTGGGCAAGTACGGTGAGCTCCGCGACCGCGAGGGCGATTACAGCCAGATGCGCGGGCGCTGGTCCACCATGTACCTCTCGTCGATATCGTCGACGATCGGCGGGGGCACCTCGGAGATCCAGCGCAACGTGATCGCCACCCGCGGGCTCGGTCTGCCGCGAGGCTAGTTCCACACGGGCGGTCCCCCGCCGGGCCGGCAGCCGCATGGAAGTACCTCATGGGAGCACCGCATGAAAGTGACGGTTCGGCTCTTCGAGCGGCTGGAGGGCAACGCCAGCGGTGGGCGCGACGCCGTTGACCCGCTCGACGGTGTCCTCGCCGTCGAGGAGTTGCCGCACCAGCGAATGATCATCGCCGGGGTCGTGATCACGGACCCGTCCGCCGAACTGATCGGGCGACCCGTGGAGTTCTGGGGGCGCTGCGTGCCGGCGGGCCGTGCTGATGGGCCGGCCGGTCGGTCCGCGGAGATGGCCGCCGAGGCCGCCGCGGAATCCCCGGCCTTCACCCGCCTCGTGGATATCAACGAAGCCGCGGGGCGCCACACCTTCGTCATGCCGGTTCGCATCGATGTCTCGGACTTCGGCGACTACGAGGTAGTGATCTCCAACCCCTTCGCCGAGGTCGGACGCGCGCCGCTCGAGGTCACGCTCGACCTCTAGCGGTCGACTCGCGCCGTTCGTCTAGCCGTCGGGGGGACCGGTGCCCGTCACGCCTGCGCGCACAAGCTCCTCGTACTGCTCGCGGTCGATGCCGAGTAGCCGCTCGAAGACCTCGGCCGAGTGCTGACCGAGCGTCGGTGAGGCGGTCTTCGCCACAGCCGGCGTACGAGAGAAGTGGAACGGAACGGCGGCATACGCCTGCGTGCCCGTCTCCGGATGCTGCAGGTCGACCATGACGCCGCGCTCCCGAAAGACCGGGTCGGCCGCAGCTTCGTTCGCATCGAGCACCGGGGCCGCCGGGACGCCGGCCAGCGCGAGCCGCTCCGCGAGCGCATCGCGTGGCTGATCGGCGGTCCAGGTGGCGATCAGTTCATTCAGTGCGTCCTCGTTGGTCTTGCGCAGGCCGTTGTTCGCGAAGCGCCCGTCCTGCAGCCATGCGGGCTGGGCCGCAATCTCACAGAGCGCGCGCCACTGCTGCTCCGACTCCGCGCCGATCGCCACCCACTGCTCCCCGCCACGCGCTGGGTAGACGCCATGGGGCGCGAACGTCAGGTGGCGGTTGCCCTGGCGGCCGCGGACGTTGCCGCTGAGCGAGTACTCGAGGATGGCGTCGCCGATGAAGGTGGCGTTCGATTCCTGCATCGAGACATCGATACGCTGGCCCTCGCCCGTACGACCGCTATGATGGAGCGCGGTCAGAATCGCCGCCGCCGCATTGTAGCCGGTCACGAGATCGGAGTACATCGTCCCCGAGTTCAGCGGCGGCCCATCGTCGTAGCCCAGCAACGACGACATGCCGGAGCTCGGCTCGATCGTCCAGCCGTTGCCGATGTAGTCGCGGTACGGCCCGCTGGCCCCGTATGCGGAGATGTTGCACACGACCAGGTCC
>JASLOV010000222.1 GCA_030745285.1 Dehalococcoidia bacterium
CGGCGCAGCGCCGCGTCGGCCAGCGCCTGACCGCGCTCCGAGGTCAGGTCGAGGTTGCCGGAGACGATGACGGCGAACGCGATCAGGGAGAGCAGTGACTCGGCGTAGTCGCGCTTCAACCGCGAGAGCGGGTAGTCATCGACGCCATGCCCCACGAGGGTCGCGTGGTAGAGCGCCACCAGGTCGCCCTCGTACGCCCGGCGGAGCTCGATGTCGAGGCTGAGGGCGAGCAGGTACGAGAGATCGGCCGCAGCCATACCGAGCGTTACTCCCTGCCAGTCGATCACGGCGAAGCGGCCATCGTCGCCCGCGGGCAGGAACAGGTTGTCGAGCCGCATGTCGCCATGAACGAGCGTGTATGGCCGCCTGCCGAAACGCCCCTCCAGCTGGCCAACCATCGATGGCATCAGCTTCCGTATGCGATCGACGAGACCGGCCAGCCGCGGGAACTCCTCGGCCCGCTCCAGAAACGTCGGCAGCCCCTCCTCGAAGAGCGTGATCACCCGCACGCCGAACCCGGCCGGGGGGCGCATCCACTCCTGCCCGAGTAGCGCTTCGTCGTTCCACCAGCGAGCGTGAAAGCGTGCCAGCTCGGCGACGACGAAGCGCGCCTCCTGCAGCGTCGCGCCGGCGACCTGGTCGCCGGTCTCGGCCGGGCTCATGTCCTCCATCAGGATCACGCACGTCCCCGCCTCGTCGTCATAGGCGGCGTGGTAGCAGCGAGGCGTCGGCAGGCCGGCATCCGAGGCAAGCTCGGAGTAGAAGCGCACCTCCCGTTCGTAACCGCCGGCCAGGTCCAGCAGCGCCCGGGTCTCGTCGTGGGGTGAAGCGAACTTGCCGATCAGCGTCGCCGGGGCGTCAACGGCGCCGCCGCTCCTGCCCCCGCCACCGTCGCCGGCATCGTCCTCGTACACGATGGCGATGCGTGCGAGCTGCCCGGCAAAGCCTTCGCCGACGGCGATCTGCTCCCACGCGAAGGAGGCGATGGTGACGCCGTCGAGCGAGCCGGAGGCTCGCAGCGCGGCGGTCAGCCACTCGGCGGTCACGGCATCGGGGCCGGCGGGAACCGGGAGATCGCCCGTCGCATCGGTCATGACGCCCTCGCAATACTCACGTCACAGTTCGATGCGCCGCAGGGTACGCGCTGCGGGACCTCAGCGGTCGGGATGCCTGCGCTCAGCCTTCGGCGAACTCGCCTACGGCCGGGTGCCTCGGAAGCTCGACCCGGTGATGGTGTCCAGCGAGCCGTAGACCAACTCCACCCACTCGCAGAGCAGCGCCCGAGTGTCACGAGGATCGATGATGTCCTCGATGTTGAACGACTCCGCCGTACGGAACGGGGAGCGCATGTCGTTCAGCTTCTCCTCGATCTCCGCACGGTAGGCCTCCGGGTCCTCGGCGGCCTCGATGTCGCGGCGGTAGGCGGCCATCACGCCGCCTTCGATCGGCAGCGAGCCCCAGTCGCCGGACGGCCACGCCAGGCGGTAGTTCCAGCGCGCATGGTTCTGGTGGCCGGCCCCGGCGACGCCGTACGCGCGACGCACGATCACCGACGACCACGGCACCCGCGCCTGGTAGACGGCGGAGAGCGCTCGCACGCCCCGCTTGATCGTGCCCGACGCCTCCGAGGCGACGCCGAGCATGAACCCCGGCTGATCGATGAAATTCACGATCGGCAGATTGAAGGTATCGCAGAGGTCGATGAACTTCGTCATCTTGTCCGACCCCGGCCCATCCAGGCCGCCACCGTTGGCCTTCGGGTCGTTGGCCAGCACGCCGACGGGACGGCCCCCGAGGCGCCCGAACGCGGTCACCTGCCCCGGCCCGTAGTAGCGCGTCATCTCGAAGAGGCTGCCCCTGTCGAGCACGCACTCGAGCAGCTTACGCACATCGTAGGGACGGCGGCGGTCGCGCGGGATCAGCGAGAGCAGCTCCTCGTCGCGGCGGTCTACCGGGTCGTCGCACTCCTCCACGGGGGGGATCTGCCAGGCGTTGTCGGGCAGGTAGGAGAGGAACGCCTTCATCTGGCGGAAGGCATCCGCCTCGTCTTCTGCTTCGTTGTCGACGGCGCCGCTCTGATGGACGTGGATGCGGGAACCGCCCAGCGCCTCGTTCGCCGCCTGGCGGTCGTCCGGCATGTTGTAGCCAATGCCCCGTTGCACGACGACGGGACCGGCGATAAAGACTTGCGAGGTGTCCTTCACCATCACGGAGAAGTGCGCCGCCGCCACCCGCGCCGCGCCGATGCCCGCAACCGAGCCCATCGCGCCGGCGACGACCGGGACCTCCGCCAGCATGTGCACCATCGTGTCCCACGCCGGGTTGCCGGGGACGTAGGTGCGGCCGATGTTCTCGATTGTGCGGACGCTGCCGCCACCGCCGGTGCCATCGACAAGACGGATGATCGGCAGCTTCAGCTCGCGGGCCATGCGCTCGGCGTGGCCACTCTTGCCGCCGACGGCGCCGTCGGCGGCGCCGCCGCGCACCGTGAAGTCGTCGCCGCCGACGACCACCGTGCGGCCGCCGATCCTGGCGGTGCCCATGACGTAGTTCGACGGCGAGATGCTCTTCAGGTTGCCGTCTTCGTACTCGCTGCGACCGGCCAGCACGCCGCGCTCGCGGAACGAGCCTTCGTCGACGAGCTGCTCGAGGCGCTCGCGGACGGTCTGCCGTCCGCGCTCATGGTGCGTCTGGATGCGCTCTTCCCCGCCGAGCTGG
>JASLOV010000223.1 GCA_030745285.1 Dehalococcoidia bacterium
CCGCGCCCGCGCCTGCATCAGCCGCTCCGTGTCGCGCGCGAACATTGCCTCGTACGCCAGCAGGTGGTGCCCCAGCAGCACCGGCTGGGCGCGCTGGAGGTGGGTGTAGCCGGGCAGCACCGTGCCGTGCTCGCGCTCGGCCAGTGCGATCAGCGCTCCGCGCATCTCGTGCAGCCGCGCTGCGGCCTCGTCGCAGGCCGTCCGCACGAACAGCCGCATGTCGGTCGCCACCTGGTCGTTGCGCGAACGGGCGGTGTGCAGCCGCCCGGCCGCCTCGCCGATGCGCTCCGCCAGCGCCCCCTCGATATTGAGGTGGATGTCCTCGCGGTCGATGCGGAAGCCGAACGAGCCGCCGTCGATCTCATCGCGGATCGCCTCCAGGCCGTCGATGATGGCGTCGCGGTCGTCCTCGCCGATGATGCCCTGCTTCGCCAGCATCTTCGCGTGCGCGATCGATCCGGCGATGTCCTCGCGGTAGAGCCGGCGGTCGAAGTCGATCGAGGCGTTGTAGGCCTCCACCAGCTCGTCCGTCGCGCCCTCGAAGCGCCCGCCCCACAACTTCTGCTCGGGCGCCCCCCCATCACTGCTGCCGGCGGGCGTCGCTTCGCCCGAGACCTGTTCGAGCGCCGCCAGGTACTCGCGGCGGCCGCGCGAGCGGGGCAGGCCGGCCCGGTGGCCGTTCTCGAAGTCGGAGATGGCGGAGACGGCGACGCCCAGCGCCGCGCCGATCTCGCGCTGGGTGACGCCCAGGCGCTTGCGCCGGACGGCCAGGTCGAGGTTGTCGGCGGCGGAAGAGGGGGCGGTGGTCATGTTCGATCTGCTCCGAATCTGCCGAAACGAGAAGAATTTCTTCTCGTACGGTGCCTCATTAGATTCGGATGGTCAACCGCCCGCCGGTTTCTTCGCGAACCCGATGTACTGCAAGCGCTGGTCGTCCGAGAGCCGAAATCCGCCAGGTTCTTCAGGGTCGCGATGACTCGACGGCCGCTGACCCGCGGCAGCCGCACGCCGCGTCGCTATAGCCGCTCGCTACTCCCCCTCGGGCGCCGCCAGACGCTCGAGGCCGCCGGGTTCGGCGAGCAGCTGGACGCCGGCCTGCACCTGCACGGGCAACCCCCAGAGCTTGATGAAGCCCTGCGCCGCGGCCTGGTCGAACTCGTCGCCTTCGCCGTAGGTGGCCAGCGCGTGGCTGTAGAGGCTGCGGTCGGCGCGGCGGCCCATGGCCGTGGCGGTGCCGCGCCAGAGCCGCATGCGCACGTCGCCCGTGACGTAACGCTGCGTCGACTGCACGTACGCGGCCAGGTCCTGGTGGTGGGCGGTGAACCACAGCCCGTTGTAGATCAGGTCCGCGTACTCCTGCCCGATGCGGTCCTTCATCCGCAGCTGGTGCTTGGAGAGCGTCATCGCCTCCAGCGCGCGGTGCGCCTCCAGCAGCGTGATCGCGGCGGGTGCCTCATAGATCTCGCGCGACTTGATGCCGACCAGGCGGTTCTCCACCATGTCGATGCGCCCGATGCCGTGCTCGCCCGAGAGCAGTGAGAGCCGGTCGACCAGCGTGACCGGGTCGACCGCCTCGCCGTCGAGTACGACGGGCACGCCGTGCTCGAATGAGATCTCGACCTCGGCCGGCTGGTCGGGGGTCTGGTCGAGCGAACGCGTCCACTCGAAGACATCGGCGGGCGGCTCCAGCCACGGGTCCTCGAGGTTCCCGCACTCCACCGAGCGCCCCCACAGGTTCTCGTCGGTGGAGTAGGGCGACTCGACCGTCTCCACGATCGGAATCTCGAACTTATGGGCGTAGTCGATCGCCTGCTCGCGCGTCATCAGGTTCTCGCGCGCCGTACCCACGACCTTGATGTCCGGGGCCAGCGCATGGATGGCGACATCGAAACGCACCTGGTCGTTGCCCTTGCCAGTGCAGCCGTGGGCGATCGATGTGGCGCCGACCGCGCGGGCGTGATCGACGAGCAGCTTCGCCATCAACGGCCGCCCGAGGGCGGTGGCGAGCGGGTACTGGCCCTCGTACACCGCGTTGGCGGCGAGCGCAGGGAAGGCGAAGAAGCGCAGGAAGTCCTCGCGCGCGTCTATCACCTCGATCGCCTTCGCGCCGGCCGCGAAGCCACGCTCGCGCGCCGCGTCGACGTCCGGCAGGTTGCCGAGGTCGATGGTCACGCAGACGACCTCGTAGCCGTACTCCTCCTGCAGCCACTTCGTGGCGACGGAGGTATCGAGGCCGCCGGAGTATGCGAGGACGATCGTTTCAGCCATGACGGTGCTCCACTAGTGCAGGTTCAATCAGCTTCAGCGGCTACCAAGGATAGCGGCGCAGGTGTGGGGGGCCAGTGAGCGTGGACCCGCGCTACGCGCTCACCTCGACCAGCGCCTCTTCGATGATGGCGACGGCGCGGTCGATCTCGTCCTCGCTCACGGTCAGCGCCGGCATGAAACGCACGGCGTTCGGGCGCACCGGGTTGACCAGCAGCCCCCGCCGCAGCGCCGCGACGGCGACGTCGCCCGCGATGTCGTCGCTGAGCACCAGCGCGCGCAACAGCCCGGCGCCGCGCTGCCCGGCCGCCGCCTTGTGGCGGTCGGCAAGGCCCTCCAGGCGCTGTGCCAGCTGTTCGCTGCGCGCCTGGATGTTCTCCATCACTCCGCCCTCGGTGAGGCGGCGCATGACGTGCGCCGCGGCGGCCGTGGCCAGCGGGTTGCCGCCGAAGGTCGTGCCGTGGTCGCCCGGCTCGAAGACCGAGGCGTGTTCCTTCGCCAGTACGCAGCCGATCGGCACGCCGCCGCCCAGGCCCTTGGCGGAGGTCATGATGTCGGGCTCGACGCCCGTCTGCTCGTACGCCCACATCGTGCCGGTGCGCCCGATGCCGGTCTGCACCTCGTCTAGGATCAGCAGCAGCTCTCGTTCGTCGCACCAGGCGCGCACCCGCTGGAGGTAGTCCGCGGCCGGGACGTTGACCCCGCCCTCACCCTGCACCGCCTCCAGCAGGATGGCGACCGTCTGGCCGGTGGTCGCCGCCTTGATGGCCTCGACGTCGTCGTAGTCGACGAAGACGAAGCCCGGCAGCTGAGGGCCGAAGGGCTCGCGGTAGGCAGCGGTGCCGGTGGCGGAGACCGTCGCCAGCGTGCGGCCGTGGAACGAGTTGTTCGCCGAGATGATCTCGAACGCGCCGTCGCGGTGGATGTTCCCCCACTTGCGGGCCAGCTTGATCGCCGCCTCGTTCGCCTCTGCGCCTGAGTTGGCGAAGAAGACGCGGTCCATGCACGAGTTCGCGATCAGCAGCTCTGCCAGCTCGATCTGCGGCACCGAGAAGAAGACGTTGGAGACGTGGATCAGCCTCCGCGCCTGCTCCGCGATCACGTCCGCCAGCTCCGGGTCGCCATGGCCCAGCGAGGTGGAGGCGATGCCCGCGATGAAGTCGAGGTACTCCTTGCCGTCCTCGTCCCACACCACGGTGCCCTCGCCGCGCACCAGCGTGACCGGCAGGCGGCGGGCGGCCTGCATGTAGAGTGCTGCTTCGCGTTCTTGAATCTCGCTCACGTCTTCATCCCTTGCTGTCCGGTTGCTCTGGAAGTCTGA
>JASLOV010000224.1 GCA_030745285.1 Dehalococcoidia bacterium
GGGGGTTGAGTCGAGCGTGCAGCTCGAACGAGAGCTCGGGCGGTACCAGCGGCTCTGGCGTCCGCGGCTGGAGGTCGTAGATGTCGGGCCGGGTCTGGCGGCCGATCACCATCAGATCGCGCATGCCCTCGGTGGCGACCAGCGCGGTGCGTGCGCCGCGGCGCTCCAGCACCGCGTTCGTCGCCACCGTCGAGCCGTGCAGCACCATCTCCGGCGGCTCATCGAGCTGCTCGACGCCCTCCAGCACGGCGCGTGAGGGGTCGTCCGGTGTCGAGAGTGCCTTCCGCACCTCGAAACCGCCATCACGGGCGACCAGGAAATCCGTGAACGTGCCGCCGACGTCGACACCGAGCAGTGTGCTCACGCGCCGCGTTCCGCGCCGCCGGGCCCGTCGACACTGCCGTTCGCGCTGTTGAGAAAGCCGGCGAGCACCGCCCCGACCTCGTCGGGTCGCTCGACGTGCAGCATGTGGCTGGCGCCCGGCACCTCATGGAATCGCCCGTCCGGCAGGATCTCCACCATCTCGATGGCCGCCTCCGCGCCGTGCACCGTCGACTCGCCGGCCCGCATCACCAGCGCAGGCACGTCGATCGCCCGCAGCAGCTCTCGGTTGTCCCAGGGGGCGAACTGCGCCAGGGTCGCGCGGTCGTAGCACTCGATGAAGCGGCCGTCCTGCTCGATGAAGCTCGCGCGCAGCATCCTTTCGAGCAGATCGTCGTCGGCGCCGGGCCTCAGCCGCTCCACCCGCGCGCGCGCCTCATCGAGGGTATCGAACGCCAGGCCGGGGCGCGCCCCGCCGGTGTGCAGCGTCACGGCCTGATGGTCCGGCGGGCGAGCGTCGATGTCGATGAAGCCCGCGGCCCACGCTGAGCCCGGCCGCTGCCCGAGGTAGCGCATCGCGACCAGGCTCCCCATCGAGTGTCCGATGATCGCGACGCTCGGTGCGTCGAGCGCCGTCAGGAGCCGCTCGACATCGCTCGCGTAATCGTCGGGCTGGTACGCGCCGTTTCGCTCCGACTTTCCATGGCCACGGAGGTCGAGCGCGGCAACACGGAAGCCGTCGAGCGAGGAAACGACGCCGTCCCACACGGAAGAGTGCTGAGTCGAGCCGTGCAGCAGCACCACGGTCGGCTGCTCGTCGGCGCCGGAGAGCGTGTAGTGAAGGCGCGGAGAGCCCTCGATGAAGCGGTGATCGTTATTGCTCGTGTCTGCGGTCATCAGGGTCGCATCCTAGCAGTGACGCTCGCCTTGACCCACCGGGAGGCCGTGGCTAGCGTGGATCGGCGACCCCACACGCAGGTTCTCACACCAGATTTGCTCACAGGAAGATTCCCTGATGGTCATCGAAGTCGACAGCTACGAACTCGCGCTCCGGGAAGTGCTCGGCAAGAAGGTCGCGAAGCTGCGCCGGGAGGGGACGCTGCCGGCGAACATCTACGGCCGTGGCCTCGATTCGCTGGCGGTGCAGATTCCGCTTCGCATCGCCCGCGAGATGTTGACGGCTCACGGCACTAACACGCTGATCAACGTCGAGGTCGAAGGCGAGACGCAGTCGCGCCCCGTGATAGTGCGTGACGTGAAGCGGCACCCGGTCTCCGGCGCGCTACAGCATCTCGACTTCTACCAGGTGGACCTCGCGCGAACGCTCCGCGCGGCCGTGCCGGTCACGCTCACCGGCGAGGCCCCGGCCGTCTCGGCCCACGGCGGGATCGTGCTCACCGGCATCACCATGGTGCAGGTCGAAGCTCTGCCGGCTGACATGCCCGACCACTTCGAGATCGCCATCGACCATCTGGAAGAGATCGACCAGCAGATCACCGTCGCTGAACTCGTCGTCCCGGCGGGCGTGACGATGCACTCCGACAGCGACCAGATGCTCGTCCGCATCACCCGCCCCCGCCTCATCGAGGAGGAGGAGGAGGAAGAGGTGCTCGAGGGCGAGGAAGCGCTGGCCGAGGGCGAAGAGGGCGAAGAGGCCGAGGGCGAGGGCGGCGAGGCCGCTGCCGAGGAAGCGTCCGAGTAGGGCGAATCACCAACCGGCGCGTCCGGGCCAGAGCCGCCGGCGGTCAGCCGAGGCGCGCCCCGATCAGTCCGCGGTCGCCGTTCAGGTACTGCTCGATCTCCATCGCGCGCCGTCCCGCGCGCTGCACCCTGAGCAGGGCGAGCGAGCCCGTGCCGCAGGTGACCACCGCCGTCGCCACCCGCCCGGGCAACAACTCCGACAGCTCTACGCCTCCGCCGCCGATGACCTCACCCACGACTGCGTCACCTATCTGAGCGGTCACGCCGGCCTCCAGCGGCCAGGCCTCGAGCACCGTGAAGCGCTGGTCGTCGTAGCGCGTCGTCGCCTGCGGCCAGGGCTGGAAGGCGCGCACCTTCCGCCAGATGTCGATCGCGGCATCCGACCAGTCGATCACGCCGTCGGGCCGCGTCAGCCGTGGCGCCTGCGTCGCCGCCTCCTCGTCCTGGGCGGTCGCCTCGATTTCGCCCGCAACCCAGCGGCGAAGTGTCTTCAGCAACAGCTCCCCGCCCAGGTCG
>JASLOV010000225.1 GCA_030745285.1 Dehalococcoidia bacterium
GCCAAGCGGCTGGCCACGCTCGCCGAGGCGGTGTGGCTCGAGACGACCGTCGCCCGGATGGAGATCGCGGGCGAGGGTGTGGCGGTCACGCTCGAAGGGAAGGCGGCCGAGCACTCGGGCCAGGTCTTCGATCGGGTCCTGATCGCCGTCGGCCGACGGCCGAATTCGGCGATCGACGGGTTCGAGACGACGCGTGTCCAGGTCGACGCGCGCGGCTTCGTCGAGGTCGACGCCCAGCGGCGGACGGCCGAACCGTCGATCTTCGCGATCGGCGATCTAGTCGGTGAGCCGATGCTCGCCCACAAGGCGTCGCATGAAGGTCGGCTCGCCGTCGAAGTCATTCACGGCAGCAAGGCGGTCTTCGAGCCCTTGGCGATTCCAGCCGTTGTGTTCACCGACCCCGAAATCGCCTGGTGCGGGCTCACCGAGACCGAGGCGAAGGCGGAGGGGCGCGCCGTCAAGATCGCGAAGTTTCCCTGGGGTGCGTCGGGGCGCGCCGTCACACTGGATCGGACCGACGGCCTGACGAAGCTCCTGGTCGACCCCGAGTCCGAGGAGATCGTCGGCGTCGGCGTTGTCGGGGCCGGCGCGGGCGAGTTGATCGCCGAGGGTGTGCTGGCGATCGAGATGGGCGCCACGGCGTCCGACCTGAAGATGACGATCCATCCGCATCCGACGCTGTCAGAAACGCTGATGGAGTCGGCCGAGGTCTTCTTCGCCCAGTCGACGCACTACCGCGGCAAGGCGCGGTAGTGTAAGGGATGTCTAGGGCAGGGCTTGCCACCACCGGCATCTGGACGATGCCGTGGCCCCCGAAGTGAAGCGAGCGGGCAGCCCTGCCGTGGTTGCTTCCGAGAGCTGAGAGCCACAACCTTGTGTTTCTGTGAACACTGTGATGGCCAGCGATTCGACCGCGCCCGGGTGCTCCGGGCGCTGCGCGCCACGCGCAAGCGGCTCCGCGATCAGCCCGACGGCCTCCGCGACGCGCATGTCATCGTCGCGGCGATCGAGGCGATCCGCGCGCTGGACATCCCGCACCTCGAGTACGCCGACGACGAGGTAGTGCATTAGTAGATCGGGGTGTCCCCTCTCGGCCGGGGAACCTTGAGAATCGTTACGCCGTAACCGGGGTAGATGCTCTCCCTGGCGAAGTGGCTCCGGCGGCTCGCGCGCGGGCTGCTGCGCGCGCCGCTCTTCACATCCGTCGCCGTCGTCACGCTCGCGGTCGGCATCGGCGCGAACACTGCGATCTTCACGCTGGTCTACGGCATCCTCCTCAAACCGCTTCCGTTCGACGAGCCCGATCGGCTCGTCGCCGTCTGGCACAAAGCGCCCGGCCTCGGCTTCGATCAGCTGAACATGTCGCCGTCGACCTACCTGACGTACCGGGAGCAGAGCCGCGCCTTCGAGGCGATCGGCCTCTGGGACAACGCCGCCGCGTCGATCACGGGCGTCGGGGAGCCGGAGCGCGTGGCGACCCTGCGCGTCACCGAGGAGCTCCTGCCGGTGCTGCGCGTCGAGCCGCTCATCGGCCAGCGTTTCGGGCCCCGGGACGGCCTGCCCGGGAGCCCCGAGCGGGTGCTGCTGTCCCACGGCTTCTGGCAGCGGAAGTTCGCGGGCGATCCGGGCGTCATCGGCCAGCCGCTCCTCGTCGACGGCGAACCGTGGGAGATCATCGGCGTCCTGCCACCCGACTTCAGATTCCTTCGTGAGGATCCCGCGCTCGTCATGCCGCTGGCCTTCGTCCGTGAGGAGGTCTTCGCGGGTCAGTTCAGCTATCAGGGGATCGCTCGGCTGCGTCCAGGCGCGTCCGTCGCGCAAGCGAACGACGACGTTGCCCGGATGATCCCGGCCAGCATCGACGACTACCGGCTGCCGCCAGGCTTCTCGCGCGCGATGTTCGAGGACGCGGGGCTTGGACCGCTCGTGCGGCCGCTCCCGGTGGACGTCATCGGCGACGTCGGTGGGGTGCTCTGGGTGCTGCTGGGCACCGTCGGTCTGGTGCTGCTGATCGCCTGCGCCAACGTCGCGAACCTCTTTCTGGTGCGCGCCGAAGGTCGCCAGCGCGAGCTGGCGGTCCGTTCCGCGCTCGGCGCGAGCTGGGGGCAGAACACCCGGGAACTGCTCGGTGAGAGCACGGCCATCGCGTTGGTCGGTGGCGTGCTCGGGCTGGCCCTGGCGGAAGCTGCACTGCGCGTGCTGCTGATCCTCAGGCCCCAAGGGTTGCCGCGCCTCGACGAACTGGCGATCGACCCGATCGTCATGGCCTTCGCGCTCGCTATTTCATTGGTGGCCGGCCTGCTCTTCGGTCTCCTGCCGGTGCTGCGCTTCTCGAATCCACGGCTCGCGTCGGCGCTGCAGGAAGGCGGGCGGTCGTCGAGCGACGGCCGCGAGCGCCATCGGGCCCGTTCGGCGCTGATCGCCGCCGAGATTGCCCTCGCCGTCGTCCTGCTGGTCGCCGCCGGCCTGATGATCCGAACGTTCCAGGCGATGCGGGACGTCGACCCCGGTTTCGTCCGCGCCGAGGAGGTGCTGACGGCGCGGATCGCGATTCCCGAGGGCGTGGTGCCCGGGGCCGAGGAAACGGTTCTCATGCACGAGCAGCTGGCCGAGGCGATCGCACGCGTGCCCGGCGTGACGTCGGTCGGCGGATCGTCGTCGATCACGATGGACGGCTCGACCAGCATGGACCCGATCTTCGTGGAGGTTCAGCCGACGGCCGACGGGCAGCTGCCGCCGATCCGCCGCTTCAAGTGGGTGGGCGGCAACTACTTCGAGACGATGGGGATCCGGCTGGTCGCCGGTCGGACGCTCACCTGGGCCGACGCCCACCAGACGCTGCGGGTCGCGGTCGTCACCGAGAACTTCACCCGGGAGTACTGGGACGATCCGCCGGCCGCGCTGGGCAAGCGGATCCGGCAGACGCCGGACAGCCCGTGGCGGGAGATCGTCGGCGTCGTCGGCAACGTGCGCGATGACGGGGTCGACCAACCGGCGCCGGCGGTCGTCTACTGGCCGATGCATCAGCTGAACTGGTGGGACGACCAGCGGGCGCTGCACCGGATGCTCCGCTACGTTGTCCGGAGCGACCGCCTCGGCTCACCGACGTTCCTCGGCGAGATTCAGCGGGCAGTGTGGGATCTGAACCCAAATCTGCCGGTGGCCAACGTTCAGCCGCTCGCGCGAATCTACGACCGGTCGATGGCGCAGACGTCGTTTGCGCTCGTCCTGCTCGCCATCGCGGCAGGAGTCGCGGTCCTACTGAGTGTCGTCGGGATCTACGGCGTCATCGCCTACGTGGCGAGCCAGCGGACCCGGGAGATCGGGATCCGGATGGCGCTGGGGGCGCAGACCACTGACGTCACCCAGCTCTTCCTGCGCCACGGCCTAGCGTTGACCGCCGTCGGCGTCGTCCTGGGTCTCGTCGGCGCCGTCGCCTTGACCCGGCTCATGTCGGCGATGTTGTTTGGCGTGAGCGCAGTCGATCCGACGACCTACGTCGCCGCCGCCGTCGGCCTCGGCCTCACGGCGCTGCTGGCCACCTACATCCCCGCCCGCCGTGCCGCGAACGTCGACCCAGCCGTGACGCTGCGCGCCGACCTGTAGGGCAGGGCTTCCTGACCGCCGCCCCCAGGCAGATGCCGCGATCTGGGCAGCGGCTGCACGGATCTGCACGGCGCGATTTGA
>JASLOV010000226.1 GCA_030745285.1 Dehalococcoidia bacterium
CATCCTGGCCGGCCACGGGCGACAACGGCGCCAGAAGCGCGAGGAGGCAGACGGCGGAGGCGAAGCGGAAGCGTCGCATCGGGTGCGGGCCAACCGGGACCGGCGGGCTTCAGTCGGTCCAGACCGGCGGCCGCTTCGCCATGAACGCCGTGACGGCCTCGGTGACGTCGGCCGTTCGCATCAGCCCGTTGAGGTAGAGCCGTTCGAGGTCTGGCAGCACGCGAGCGACGTGCCTGCGGAGGCCGAGCCGGGCCGCGGTCGCGGCATGGCGGAGCCCCGACGCGGAGCGCCCGGCGAGGTGCTCGTCGAACCAGGCCGCCACCTCGGCGTCGAGCCGGTCCCGAGGCACCACCTTCGTCACCAACCCCGCCTGCTCCCACTCGCTGGCGGGCCTGTTCACGCCTGTCAGGATCGCGTCGGTCGCCCGGGCGTAGCCGAGGCGGGCGGGCAGCAGCGCCGCCGCCGCCGGGGGAAATGCGGCCAGCGCCACCTCGGGCACGCCGATCACGGCGTCGTCGGCCGCGAAGATGAAGTCGCACGCCAGCACCAGCTCGAACCCGCCGCCGAGACAGCGCCCTTTGACCACGGCCGCCGTGGGCACCGGTACGTCGAGCAGATCGCGGATCATCTGGTGCATGGCGGGCAGCATCCGCTCGACCTGTCCGGGGGCGTGCTCCTGGATGCTGGCCCCGAAGCTGAAGTGCGGGCCGCCGGCCTCCACGGTCAGCAGCCTCACCGAGCGCAGCTCCTCGATCCGGGCCAGTTCGGCGCTCACGCGCTCCACCAGGGTCGTGGTGAGCACGTTGCCCTTGGGGCTGTCGAGAACGAGCCGCGCCAGCCTCTCATCCCGATCGAGCGTCAGAGTTACCTTTTCAGCCATTGTCACCCTTCGCGATGTGTCAGACGGATCCAACTTCGCTCGCCCGCCGATCGAGCGCGGCGACGACGGAGGCGACGTCGCTCGTCGGCGCGTCGCAAACGAAGTTCTTGCAGAGATACGCGGTGGCCCCTCCGTCGACCATCGCCATGTCCTCGATCCAGGGCAGGCGCTCTGCCAGGCGCGCCTGGTGCGTGCCCGGCTCGGCGGAGACGACCACCAGGCCGGGCGCGTAGAGGTCCGCCAGCGCGGCGAGCATCGCACGGGTGTCCGCCGCCTCGCGTCGCCCGACGACCACCACCTGAGCCCGGGGCTGGTGATGCACCGAGAGTGCGGCCAGCATCATCGGCACCGCGCGAGACGGCGGCGCACCGTCGGCGCCGAGACGCCCCAGCGCGCGCTCGAGCCGAGCCGATGCGGCGGCGTCCTCCGACAACTGCCCCAGCATCTGCAGGTTCATGACCGATACCGAGCCGGCGGCCGGCTCCGCGCCGTCGTAGTCCTCCTTCAACCGGAGCAGCACGGACGCATCCTCGCCCGTCGTCGCGAACCACCCCGCGTCCCGGTCGTCCCAGAACAGCTCGTCCTGCCGCCGTTGCAGCGTCTCGGCCCAATCGAGCCAGTCGGGATCGAAGTCGGCCTGTAACAACTCGAGCAGGCCCCAGATCACGTAGGCGTAGTCCTCGCTGTAGCCATCGATGGCGGCCCGACCGTCGCGATAGCGTCTCAGCAGCCGGAGGCGGTCGGCATCCCACAGGTTCTCGCGCAGGAACCGCGCCGCCGACTGCGCCGCTGACAGGAGCGGCGCCGCCACGGCGTCGTCCGCCTGCAGCACGCGCGCGGCCCGGGCGAACGCGGCGATCATCAGCCCGTTCCACCCGGCCAGAACCTTGTCATCGAGGTGCGGCCGGGGGCGCGGCGCACGGGCCCGATGCAGCGTGGCACGCGCCTTCGCCAGAATTTCCGTCACGGCATCGACCGACCGGCCGGTGAGCCGCGCGACATCGTCGATCGCCCGCGCCTCGTAGAGGATGTTCTGCCTGGTGAACTCGCCGTGCGGATCGTCGGGCGCGTTGCCCTCCGGGGCGATGCCGTAGCGCGCGCTGACGACATCGGCGTCGCGGCCGAAGAGCGCCACGATCTCGGCGACGGTCCAGACGTAGAACGCACCCTCGCGCTTCTCGGGATGGTCGTCGCCCGCGGCCACCGCATCCGCCGGCACGCTGTCGGCATCCTCGGCCGAATAGAACCCGCCGGCCGGGGCGGTCATCTCGTGTTGGACGTAGGCCAGCGTCTCGAGCGCGACGTCCCTGAACCCCGGGTGTCCCGCCGCCTGGTGCGCCTCGAGGTACGCCAGTACCAGCTGGGCCTGGTCGTAGAGCATCTTCTCGAAGTGCGGCACCCGCCACTGCGCGTCGACCGAGTAGCGGTGGAAGCCTCCGCCGACCTGATCGCGTATGCCGCCGCCGGCCATCGCCGTCAGCGTCGCGTCGACCATCGGCCGCGCCGCGCCGGTGCGGGCGTACTCCCGCAGCAGGAAGAGCAGGTCCGACGGACGCGGGAACTTCGGCGCGTCGCCGAACCCACCCCACCGCGCGTCGAACGTCTGTTGATAGTCCTCGACCGCCGTATCGAGCAGCGCGGGGCCAGGCACGGGGCCCGATCCGACCTCGCTCCCGCCCGGGGCCGCGAGCCGCGCCACGACGCCATCGGCCGACTCGGCCACCCGATCGCGTTCGGCCGACCAGGCTCGCGCCACCTCGCGCAGGACATCGACGAAACCGGGCCGACCCCATCGCGCGAACGGCGGAAAGTAGGTGCCGCCGTAGAACGGCTTCAACGCCGGCGTGAGCCAGACGCTCATCGGCCAGCCGCCGCCACCGGTCGTGGCCTGCACGAATCGCATGTAGACACGG
>JASLOV010000227.1 GCA_030745285.1 Dehalococcoidia bacterium
GATAGGCGGCAAGCGAGCCGCCTATACACCCTTCATCTCGATCTCGGATCTGCGTACATATGTCGAGAGACAGGGAGTGGGCTGAGAGCCGATCCCGCTACCATTGGTTGCTCTGTTCATGGGCGCCGTCGCGGCATTTCGTGTCGGGCGCGTGGTCCGAGTGCCGGTACGGCCCCTGCGCTAGACGGCGCATGCTGAGCGTCTCTGGGATCGGGATCGCAGGGCGGTCATGAGCCTTAGCAATTGGGGCCTTCTTGGGGCCATGTTCGAGATGATGCGGTGGTACGGGGTGGGACGGACGCTCTGAGCACACCCCCGTTTTAGGTTCAAAACGGCACTCAGCGTGACGCCTCGGGACAGACCGGGAGAACCTGGGGAGCCCTCTCAAGGCGGAGATCAGGAATTCGAATCCCCCTATGCGGCACCGACTGAGATAAAGCTGAGAGCGGCCCCGCGGGGCCGCTCTCAGTGATCGTGAGGATTAGTTCGGATCAGCGTTGCGGCTGCTCGTAGATGATGATCGAGCGGCCCTCGATCTCGCCGTCCTCCAGCGCGCGCACACCCTCGTTGATCTCATCGAGGTTCTCGTACCGCCGCGAGACGAACTTATCGAGTGGGAGCTTACCCTCCTTGAACCATTCGACGTACTGCGGCATGACGTGCGCCGGCCGCGCCGAGCCACCCATCGAGCCGATCAGCGACCGTTCCCCGATCGGGAACAGTCGCGGCAGCGTGACGTCGCCCTGGCCGATGCCCACGATCACGGCGGTGCCGCCGCGCCGCACGCCGAGCACGCCCGACTTCACGCTCTGCAGGGCCTGCTGCACGGCCGCCTCGACACCGATGGCATCGAAGGCGAAGTCGACGCCGCCGCCCGTCAATTCCTTGATCGCCTCGGGGGCGTCGACGTCCGATGCGTTCACGGTGTGCGTCGCGCCGACCTCCCTGGCGTAGCCGAGCTTTCCCTCTTGCAGGTCGACCGCGATGATCGGGTCCGCCCCGGCGATCTTCGCGCCGGCGAGGACGTTCGTGCCCACGCCGCCCACGCCGAAGACGGCTACCGATTGCCCGGGTTGCACGCTCGCGGTGTGCAGGGCGGCGCCAGCGCCGGTGATCACGGCGCAGCCGATGATCGCTGTGACGTCGGTGACGACGTCGTCCGGCAGCGGTATCACCAT
The DNA here is from genome assembly GCA_030745285.1 of Dehalococcoidia bacterium. Classification (GTDB taxonomy): domain Bacteria; phylum Chloroflexota; class Dehalococcoidia; order UBA2979; family UBA2979; genus SHYR01. The sequence goes on from JASLOV010000227.1 coordinate 1,179, forward strand.
CTGCTCGTTCAGCAGCGCGTGCTCCGCCCAGGTGTAGACACCGGCTTCGTACTCGTCGCCCTGCCAGCGGTACTTCGTGCGGGCGGCGGTGTCCTGCCCCTCCGGCAGGTCGCGAGGGACGAACTGGATCATGACGCGCTCGCCCTCGCGCACGTGCGTCACCTTCGTTCCCGCCTTCAGGACCACGCCCGTGCCCTCGTGCCCCAGCAACGCCGGCATCGGCGAGAGCGGATTGTGGATCTGGTGCAACTGCGAGTGGCAGATGCCCGTCGCGAAGAGCTTGATCAGGACTTCTTCTTCGCCCGGGTCCTCCAGCTCGATTTCCTCCACCAGCAGCGGTACCCCGTGCTGCGCTTTGATCGCTGCTCGCGTCGTCAATGTCATCGCCCACCCCTTGTCCCTCACGTGCATTAGCGAGCACAGCCTAGAGTCGCGAGGCGAGCCGCCGCTACGTCCCCGGTGACCAGAGTAGCGGTTTCCCGACTGCGCGAGTGTGTGCCGTCGCGCAAACGGCGCCCACATGTTCAGCCGTGACGCCCCGGACGGGCTCTCCGATACACTCGTCAGGCCGTCAGTCTGGCCAGCCGTTCCGTGAGCAAGGCGAAGAGGCCGCCCGCATCGACCTCGTCGATCACCGTTGCGTTCGGATGCGTATCGGCACGCCCCGAGCGGTCGACGACGGTGCGACCGAGCGTGTGTGTGCCCTCGACTTCGATCATGACGTGGCACGGTCGTCCCGCGAACAGCCCGGGGTCGAGCAGGTAGGCGACCGCGCAGGGATCGTGGAGCGGGGAGCCAGCGCTGGGGTTGACGCGGGACCGCGCGCCGTAGAAGTCGAGCATCCCGACGACGGAGCGGCTGACGGGCGTGTCGACCGCCGCAATCGCCGCCAGCCGATCGGCATTCACCAGCGCCTGCTGCGTCACGTCCAGGCCCAGCATCACGATCGGCGCGCCCGAGCGGAAGACGATACTGGCGGCGTGGGGATCGACGTAGATGTTGAACTCGGCTGACGGCGTTACGTTTCCGGGTCCGGCGGCGCCCCCCATGAGCACGATGCGCCCGATCCGATCGGCGATGTCGGGCGCGAGGTGCAGCGCCAGCGCGACGTTCGTCAACGGGCCGACGGGGCAGAGGGTGACGGAGCCGCTGGGCCGCTCGCGCAGCAGTTCGATGATCGCTTCGACCGCGTGACCGTCCGCCAGCGCGGTGGCTGTGTCCGGCAGACCGGCGCCGTCGAGTCCCGTCTGTCCGTGCATATGCTCCGCCGTGACCGCCGGCCGCAGCAGCGGGCGGTCGCAGCCGGCGTGGACCGGCACATCCGAGCGTCCTGCGAGCTCGATGACCCGGCGTGCGTTCGCGGCGGTCAATTCGAGCGGTACGTTCCCTGAGACGGCGGTGACCGCGAGGACATTGAGATCACCGGGTGAGGCGAGGGCAAGCAGCAGCGCAACGGCGTCATCCTGGCCCGGGTCGCAGTCGATGATCACCGGTTCAGTGGCCATCGGCGGACCCGTCCGCACGGCGTCGAGAGAACTCGCCAGTCATCGCTGCGGGCATGATACCGCGTCCGCAGTGGGCCGGCGGGCGGCCCGCTTGCCCGATCAGGGCGAGCAGGCAAGGCACGACAGTGGCGTGCTGATCGGGCAGCGGCGCTCCAAGAGTGGGGCTGAGCCGTACCATCTACTCGGCACGAGCGAACGAGAGAGGGAGTGGCGATGCGGCTCGACGGGAAGATCGCGATCATCACCGGGGCGGGAAGCGGCGTGGGCCGCGCCACCAGCCTGCTGTTCGCGCGCGAGGGTGCGAAGGTCGTTGCGGCCGGCCGCACGCTGTCGAAGTGCGAGGAGACGGCGCAGCTCGTGCGGCGGGAGGGCGGAGAGTGCCTGCCGGTTCGCTGCGATGTCGCCGTCTCCGAGGATGTGCAGGCGATGATCGATGCAGCGGTGGATGGCTTCGGCGCGCTGCACGTGATCGTGAACAACGCCGGCATCGGCTACTCGGCGGAGTTCGCCGATCCGCCGGTCTCGATGCAGGACGTGATCGGCACGCCGGACGAGGACTGGCACACGGTGCTGGACATCACGCTCACCAGCGTCTTTCTCACCGGCAAGTACGGCATCCCCCGCATCATCGAGTCCGGGGGCGGGGCTGTGGTCAACGTCTCCTCGGTGATGGGTGTGCGTTCCTCATGGGACGGCCACGCCTACTCGGCGGCGAAGGCGGGGATGAACAACCTCACCGGCTCGCTGGCCGTGCGCTACGCCCAGCAGGGTGTGCGCGTGAACTGCGTCGCTCTCGGCGGCGTCGACACCCCGATGTTGCGGCCGCGCATCGAGGCGGCGCAGCGGGCGACCGAGGACGGCGAGCCACCGCCGGCCCCGCGCCGCGGAGGCGCACCGATGGGGCGGATGGCGCAACCCGAGGAGATCGCCTACCCGATCCTGTGGCTGGCGTCCGACGAGGCCTCGTTCGTGACGGGTGCGGTGCTGTCGGTGGACGGCGGCTCCACCGCCTGGTGAGCGCGCAGCACCGCGGCCAGCAGGGGCGTGGCTCTATGTTCCCGCGGCGGGCCTGGCGGTTCGTGTCGGTGGCGGCAGGTGCCGCTTCGGCATCTTGCAGACCATCGTGTAGGCGGGGTCGAAGACATTGCCGACCTCGTAGCGGACGGCCTGTCCCATCAGGTGGTTCGCACCGGCGGCGTCGAAGCCGTAGTCCTGTAGCAGCCAGCGCAGCATCTCCGTCGTGGCGTGCTGCAGCGCCTGGTCGAGCGGCCGGGCGTTGCCGGTGGTGAAGATGTCCTCGTCGGTCTCGCCACGAGGCCAACCGATGGGCTTGCCGGAGATGACGTTCACAGTCAGTTCGACATCCATCGAGATCTCGACGCCGGTGCCGACGATCTCGCCGTCCCCCTGGACGGCGTGCCCGTCGCCGACGTGCAGCAGCGCGCCCGGCACGAAGACCGGCAGGTACGCCGTCACGCCCGTGACGAAGCCGCGATAGTCCATGTTGCCGCCGTACGGGCCGGACGTAGCCGTCGAGATCGCCTGGCCCCGGTCGGGCGCCACGCCGATGCAGCCGAGCATCGGCGCGAGCGGCAACTCGATCTGCGGTGGCGTCGCTCCCGGGATCTGCAGCGTCGCCGTGCGGCCCTCGGTATCCACGTCCCACCGTACGAGCGTGCGCTCGGGCAGTTCCGGCACGTAGTCGGGGTCGACGGCGTTGGAGGCGATCGACGACCTCGTGAAGCCGTGGTCGCGATTGGGCTCGATGCGCTCGAGCGAGACGGCGAGGGTGTCCCGGGGTTCGGCGCCATCGATATAGAACGGTCCGGTCAACGGGTTACCCGGTTCCGTGACCCGCTCGCCGGTCGCGTCCTGGCCCAGGGCATCCGCCGTCGTCGTGATCAGGCGGTCGCCGGAGCCGAGATGCAGGACCGGCTCGTGCGAGCCGAACGTGCGGTGATAGAGGGCCGGCTGGAATCGATGCTCCATCGCTGCTCCTTCGTCTGCGGGACTCTACTCAAGGGAGACGGTCAGGCGCCGGACTCGCGAATCGCCTCGCTGAGGAAGCGGAGGCTGCGCGTCGTGAACTCGACCATGTTCTCCTCGCGGTCGGGGAGGCCGGTCTCGATCACCTCGGTGCGCGCCACCGGTCCTGCGACGCCGATCGTGGTGCGCCCGGGAGCGACGCCGGAGCGGCCGCCGGTCGGCCCGGCCATGCCGGACTCGGCGATGCACCACGTCGCCCCGAGGCGCTCACGCATCGATTCCGCGAGCGAGGCGATTAGTTCCGGTGTCGTGCCCCGGTAGTTCGCGTACTGCTCGGCGGGCACCCCGGCCAGTGCGGTACGCGACCCGAGCGTGTAGACGACACCGCCCCCGGCGTAATAGCGGGAGGCGCCGGCGACCGACAGCAGCGCCGCCGAGACCAGTCCGCCGGCCGTCGCCTCGGCCACGGCGACCGTCTCGCCACGTTCGGTCAGTTGTGTCGCGATCTCCTGCGCCAGGCTCTGCTGCTCGTCGTTCAAGAACGTGCCCATGAGACCCTCCCGCGTCGCCGATGCGCCGCAGCGAATCGTAGTCCATCTCGTTGGCGGCCGGGCTACTGGTCGTGGACGAAGCGTCGCAGTAGCTCGACGACCTGCTCTGGCTGCTCCTGCTGCACCCAGTGCCCGGCCCCCTCGACGAAGTGTGTCCCGCGCCAGTCGGTGCATGCGCTGTCTTGCATCCGCTCGAGGTTGCCGGGGGCCTGGTAGGCGCCCCAGTCGCTCGTCCCGGCGATGAAGCAGGCCGGCACGTCGATGGTGCGACCGGAGAAGAGCGCGAGGTCGGTTGCGTTGATGCCGGTGGTGCCGCAGCGGTACCGCTGGAGCCCGCCCTGGAAGCCGGTTCGCTCGTAGTCCTCGCTGTAGACGCTGAGTTCGTCGTCTGTCAGCCAGCGGCATGCCGCCACCGCCGTCTCCGAGGGCATCTCCGCGGCGACGGTCTCGGCCATGTCCTTGTCCAGCTCCATGATGTAGTAGGTCGGCATCGTCGCCATCTCGGCCGCGGTCCTTGCCGCCAGCGAGTGGGGCTTGTTCTGCTCCCAGTCGGCGCTCTTGTGGTGGAAGTACGCGCGGAGGAAGGCGTGAACACCCTGAGCGCAGTGGTGCATCTCGTCGTTGGCCGTACGCGTCGAGTAGTACTGGTGGTAGTGCTTGCGCGGCGGGTCCAGCGCTGCGAGATCGTCATCGAGGCTCGGTGCGGACGGGGTCTCGCCCCGGGTGCCCGCATGGGGCTCGCCCGCGGTGTCGAACGGCAGCCGCGGTGGCCCGGCGAACGGTGCGCTCAGGAACGCCACGGAACGGAACACATCGGGCCGCACCAGCGCGCAGGTTGCGGCCACCGCGGAACCGAAGTCGTGCCCGACCACGGCCGCCACGGAGTCGTAGCCGAGGGCGGAGACGAGCGCGAGGGCGTCCTTCGTGAGGTTGAGCAGGCTGAACGAGCGGAGGTCGCCGTCGTAGTCGCCGTCCCACCCCTCGGTTCGACCGTAGCCACGCTGGTCGGGAGCGACGACGTGGAACCCGGCGGACGCCAGCGGCGCGATCACCTTTCGCCAGCTATACGCGATTTCCGGGAAGCCGTGCAGCAGCAGCACGAGGGGCCGTTCCCCGGCCCTGGCCCCGGGGTCGAACCCGGCCTCGAGCACGTGCACCGAGAGGCCGTTGACGGCCGCCACGTGCCGCGAACGGACCCCCTCAGGGAGGACGTCCTCGCCGTACGGATGTTCCGGCTGCTCGGTTTCGGCCATCTGTTCCACTCCGCGCCGCCCGAGGGTAGCGCCTCGCCGACTCCGTAGACGAGAGCAGTCCGTCACTCTCGGCGGGGGGCCTCGGCAGACTCGGCGGCTTCGGCCGCGAGGGCGCGGACGTCCTCGGGCTCCATGCGGTACGGCAGCCACTCCTCCATCTGCGTCATGCCCAGCCGGTGGTAAAAAGCGCGGGCGGGGTTCCAATCGAGCACCGCCAGGTCGAGCCGCGCCCACCCGCGCTGTGCGGCGATGCCCGCTACGGCGGCCATCAGGCGACGCCCGACGCCGAGCATGCGAACACGCTCTTCCACGAAGAGGTCCTCGATGTGGACGCCGGTGCGGCCCTCCCATGTCGAGTAGGTCGGGAAGAACAGCGCGAAGCCCGCGGGCGCGCCGTCGACCTCCGCGATCAGAGTCTCGAAGCGAGCGTTCGCTCCGAAGCCGTCGCGGACCACGTCCTGCTCGGTGACGTTCACGACCGCGGGCGCCGCTCGTTCGTACTCTGCCAGCGCGCGAATGAAACGCACGATGTCGGCCGCGTCGCTCTCGGTCGCCGCGCGGACGGTGATCGTCGCCATCGGTCGCCTCTTCCCAGCGGTCTTGTCATCGTCATCGAGTGTCGCCGTCAGAGTGTCGCCGCCAGCTCGGCGATGTGCATTGCCGCGCCGCCCCCGCCATCGGTCTCCGAACTGGCGGTCGCCGGAGCTGCGCTAGAGGGTGGCGGGCTCAGTGTTGACGTCGCGGATCAGGTCCATGAAGCGGCCGATGGTGTCCAGTCGCTCTTGCATCGATTCACCCGCGGGGCCGGCGCTCAGTGTGGTGACGCCGTTGTCGCGGTAGGCGCGGATGCGTTCCTTCACCATCTCGTCGGTGCCGAGCAGGTTCGACTTGATCACGAAGTCGTCGGGGATCAGCGCCGCCGCTTCCTCCCGCCGGCGGTCGAGCCAGAGCCGCTGAACCTCGTCCGCCAGTTCGCCGTAGCCCTGGCGGACGTAGGCGTCCTTGTAGAAGTTGCGCTCCGGCGACCCCATGGCGCCGATCTCGAAGGCGAAGCCCGGCTTGCGGGGCTGGATGATCGCATCGAGGTCGTCGGAGAACTGCACCACGCCGCCGGCGCGGCGGTCGATGGCGTCCAGCGAACGCCCGGTGCGCTCCGCGCCCGCCCGGATGGGGTCGATGAAGACGGCGGCGTGCTCCGCCATGAACGAGGACGCGATCCAGCCATCGGCGATCTCGCCGGTGATCTCCAGGCTGCGCGGGCCAAGCGTGGCGAGGTGAATAGGGATGTCGTGCGGCGGCGCGCTGGAGCGCAGCGCGCGACCCTCGCCGCCGGGCAACGGCAGTTCGTAGACCTGGCCCTCGTAGGCGACCCGCTCGCCGCTGGCGGCCAGGCGGACGATCTCCACGGTCTCACGCAGCCGCGTCACCGCGCGCTTGAAAGTGACGCCGTGCCAGCCCTCGATCACCTGCGGTCCACTGGTGCCGAGCCCGAGCACGAAGCGGTCGTCGGACATCGAGGCGAGCGCCAGCGCAGTCATGGCGACGGCCGCTGGCGTGCGCGCCCCGACCTGCATCATGCAGCTGAGCTGCACCCTCTCGGTCTTCCCTGCGAAGTAGGCCAGCGGCGCGACGGTGTCGAAGCCCCAGGTCTCGCCGGTCGCGATCATGTCCACGCCCAGCCGTTCGACCTCGGTCACCCAGGTCGTTGCTGCCTCCCAGTCTTCGCGGGCGACGCCGATGCCAACGGAGACCTTCATCGTTGCCCTCCCAGTCGTTGCTGCCTCGCTACTTCGCTGCCTCGCCCTCGCCGCGTTCAGCGCTGATACATGAGCGCGGCGGCCGTGAAGCCCGTCACCTCGCTTGCGGACTTGCCCGGGAACGCCTCGACCCGCAGCCGCCGGTCTTCGACCAGCTGCAGCAGGACCGTGCCGCGAACCCCGGAGTCGCGGTTGCGGGCTTCGAGGCCCGTGACCAGGCTCTCCCCATCCCACGGCTGGCTCCCGGCCCAGCGGTCGTATCCCACGAGCTCGTAGACGACCAGCCCCGACGCCACCGAGACGTCGGCTGGGTCGGGTGTGTTCCCTCGCACTGCCAGCTGGACCGACTTCCCGTCGAAGGTTCCGATCGAGATCACGACGTGGGAAGGGACGAGGTGGTCGTACGCGATCGCGAGGTGACCGGCCCAGTAGCGCTGGGTATCCGTTCCCCGGTAGCCGCCGGTGCCCTCCTGGAACCAGTTGCCGACGAGGCGGCCATCGATGTCATAGTCAAAGCGGCCATCGAACGGCGCCTCGGCGCGCAGGCTGAGGGCCTCCATCTGCTGCCGTATCGCTTGCGAGAAGTACTCGAATGGCGGGGCGGCGTGGATCTTCCACGGCTCTCCGGCATAGTGCTCCGGAACCAGCAGGCCGGGCAGGATCACATCGGTGTCGACGACGTTGTAATCGACGTTGCCGCGGTAGGTGCCGATCTGTTCGCCGGCCCGGAGCGCGACGTTGACGCGGGCGTACTGGCCGGGCGGCGGCGCGACGGCCGCCAGCGACGGAGACAGCGTCGCGACGTGGATGAAGATGCTGCTGATCGTGCAGGTGTGTTCGATCGTCAGCCGGTAGTCGTCGATCGCCTGGTTCGGGCCGTCTGAGAGGCTCTGGCTGAGGTGCTGGATGTCCTTGACGGTGCCGGCGGCGGGACTGAAGACGGCGATCTCTCGTGTCCGCTCTCTGTAGTTCTGAAAGTAGATGTGATCGACCGGCGTGACGTGCGAGCCGGACATCAGGCCAAGCGGCACCATCACCGCAGTCGCATCGAGGTCGACCGGCGCCGACTGGAACGTGATGCGCCCACCCTGGCACCCGCCGCCGCTTCCCGAGGCGGCGGCGGGTGCCTGCGCTGTCATGCTGCTCGCAGTGTCATCGGACCCGGTGCATCCGGCGAGAACGAGGGCGAGGAAGACGAGAATTGCGCGCAGCGCGGTGCCCCCAGACGGTCGATGTTCGACCGTCGAATCATCGACGCTCCGACTCGCCCTCTGCAACCATCGACGGAATCGCCGCCGCTGCCGGGGCTCGGTAGACTGCTCCCATGACGACCGGTAGGGACTCGAAACGAGAGTATCGCGAGGCCTGGGAGGCCTGGGAGGCCCAGCTTCAGCGGTTGCACGCCTTCTTCCTGGAAGGCGAACGCATCGATCCGCCGGTGCTGAAGGGGCTGCTCAATCGCGAAGCACGCACGAAGGAACAGTACGACGAAGCACGTCGGCGGCTGCTGGGGATCGAGGAGTGAGGCGGCGCGCCGGGGCGGATCACAGAGTGCTAACACTCCTGCGTGAGTTCGCTCACCACTGATCGAGCGTCGAGCACCGACAATATTGGTGTACCCGGGAGCTCCGCATGACCACCACGGCCTCACCAGCACCGGCGGCCACGCCGCCCGCCCGGCGCTTCGGCTCCGTCCGCGGCGTGTTCGGCAGCGGCTACCCGCGCTCGTTCGCGATCGGGTCGGCGTTCTCCGTCGCCTGGTCGCCGTGCATTGGGCCGATCCTCGGGGTCGTGCTGACGCTGGCGGCGACATCGGGCACCGCCTACCAGGGCGCAATCCTGTTGACGTTCTACGCGCTGGGGCTGGGAGTGTGGTTCCTGGCGTTCGGGGCGTTCTTCGGGTGGCTCTCGCCGCGACTGCGCCAGATCCAGCCGTACATGCCGAAGCTGATGATCGGCGCCGGGGCGCTCTTCATCGTCGTCGGCACGCTGATGTTCCTGGGGGAGTTCGCAAGACTCAACCAGTACTTCCAGTCGTTCGGCTTCATTTTCAACCAGACCGCATCCGCTGAAGAGGGGCTGAGTGGCGGCATCGACGGCTTCGCCGGGCCGGCCATCGCCTTCTTCGGCGGCGTCGTCTCCTTCCTCTCTCCCTGTGTCCTGCCGCTGGTGCCCGTCTACTTGGCGAACTTGGCGGGCGAGGCGATGAGCGGGACGGGCGACGCTCGTGCCGACCGCCGGCGGGTGTTCATGCACTCGGTGGCCTTCGTCGTCGGCTTCACGCTGGTCTTCGCCATCCTCGGGGCCTCGGTCGGGCTCGTCGGCAATCTCTTCCAGGCTCACATCGACACGATGACGCGGGTGGGTGGCCTGGTGCTGATCGTGCTGGGGCTGCAGGCGAGCGGCCTCATCCGCATTCCCTATCTGGAGCGCACATACCAGGTGCCGGCGCCTAACTAGCCTCGCTTCCGGCTGGCGCCGGGGCGGGGGAGTCGGGCACGGCCGCGGGCCGGGCCGTTGCTCGCGAGGGGCCCCTCTCCCTAGAATCATTGTCATGACGATGGACCCCGACTACGAGCTCGACCTCGACGAGATCCGTCGCGTGATCGACGACGCCGAGGTTTTCATCGTCCGCTTCCAGCGGTTCGAGCGGCGTCTGCTGGTCGACACGCGCGTGGCCGAGGGCGACCCGCCGATGATCCGCATCGTGCCGCGGGTCTCGTCCGCCGCGGAGCGGTACCGCCACCTCCAGAAACTGCGCCCGGAGATGAAGCTGCCGGAGCAGATCATGGTCTTCAGCTGGCCGCGCCAGGCGCAGACGTTGCGGGACGCCGGCATCTGGGAGCAGATCGAGGCGCGCCTCGTAGAACTCGGCGGCGCCGGCCTCCAGCGTGAGTGCGACGAAGCGTTCCACGAGCTGGTCTCTGCCGAACGCGCA
>JASLOV010000228.1 GCA_030745285.1 Dehalococcoidia bacterium
GGTCGGTGTGCTGCCCCATCAGCGGCGTGTGGTCGATCTTGAAGTCGCCGGTGTGCACGACGGGACCGAGTGGGGTCTCGATGATCAGTCCGCACGCGTCCGGTATCGAATGCGAGACGGAGAAGAACTCGACCGTGAAGGGGCCGACCTCCACCACCGTGCCGGGCTCCGCCGTCGTGACGTGCGTCTCGTCGAGCAGGCGGTGCTCTTTCAGCTTCACCTCGACGAGTCCGCGGGTGAGGCGGGTGCAGAAGACCGGGACGTTCACTTCCTTCAGCAGGAAGGGCAGGGCGCCGATGTGATCCTCGTGTCCGTGCGTAAGGAAGACGGCCTTCAGCTTCTCCGGGTTGCGCATGATGTAGCTGATCTCTGGGATCACGAGGTCGACGCCAAGCATCTCCTCCTCGGGGAACATCAGGCCGACATCGACGACGATCATGTCGTCGCCGAATTCGTACAGCATCATGTTGCGGCCGATTTCGCCGAGACCGCCGAGGGGAATGACGCGCAGGGTTTCGCTCATTGCGGGATTTCGCTCATCGGTCGCCCGGTCTTTCGAAGGGTGCTTCGGGCGGCGGCTAGAGCAGTCGCTCCTGGTTGGAGTCGGATTGCGGCGTCTGCACGGCCCGTGCCGCGACCGGCTGGGGCGGGGCCGGGCTCACCGCGACCGGCTCGTGGGCGGCCGCCGTCGCTTTCGGGCCCGATGCGGCCAGGCCGGCGCGGACCTGTTCCAGCAGCTCCGGCAGGCGTGCGAAGTCCGCCTCGATGTCGCCTCGCAGGCTGCCGCGGTGGAGTGCGGCGGCCGGATGGTACATCGGGATCACCAGCCGGCCGTCGACGCGCTTCGGGCTCCCATGCACGCGGCTGATCGTCGTGCCGGAGAACCAGCGCCTCATCGAGAAGCGCCCGAGCGTGACGATCAGCTTCGGGTCGATCATCTCGATCTGGCGGTCGAGGAACGACTGGCAGGCGGCGACTTCGTCGGGCGCCGGGTCGCGGTTGTCGGGCGGGCGACACTTCACGACATTGCAGATGTAGACCGTATCGCGCGAGAGCCCGACTGAAGCCAGCAACTCGTCGAGGAACCGGCCCGACGGGCCGACGAAGGGCTCGCCTCGCTCGTCCTCTCGTGCGCCCGGGGCTTCGCCGATCAGCATGATCTCGGCCGAAACCGGCCCGGTGCCGGGGACGGTCTGAGTGCGTTTGCGAGCCAGGGCGCAGTTGGGGCAGTCTGCGATCTCCTCGTACAACTCGACGAATGCGGGGTCGACGGACACCCGTCACCTCCCGAGTGGGGAGCAGGCTAAATCGTAGCACCGCGCGGCTGGCGTCAGCAATCGTCTGTTCAACTGCTTATGCAAGTGAGCGGCCGGCCTCAGTCACGTCGCACGAGCCACGCCAGCGTGATGCCCACGAAGTAGAGCGCAATCATCGGTCCGGCCACGAGTGACTGCACGATCGGGTCGGGTGTCGGTGTCGCCACCGCGGAGAATGCGAACGCGCCGACGATGGCGTAGCGCCAGAAGCCGAGCAGCGTACGAGCGCGCACCACTCCCAGCTTCGCGAGGCCCATGATCAGAATCGGCGTCTCAAAGACGAAGCCGAGGATCAGGAGCAGGCGAGTGGTGAGGTCGATGTAGTTGGTGACCGTCCAATTAATCTCCGCAAAGTCCTGTCCGAACTTACCGAGGAAGCCGAACGCGAAGCGCAACACGACGTAGTAGGCGAAGGCGATGCCCACGAGGAACGCCAGCGACGAACCGATGGCAATCGGGTAGACCCACTTCTTCTCGCCGGACTCGAGCGCCGGGCTGATGAACCGCAGGATGTGGTAGACGACGACCGGCATCCCGATCGCGATGCCGCCCAGCAGCGCCACGCGGAAGTAGGCGACGATGTTCTCCATCGGCGAGATCGCCTGCAGGGAGAAGTCCGGGTTCTCCTTCAAGGCGGGCTCCTTGAGGAATTCGATTGCGCCGAAGCCGACGGGCGGGATGAAGAAAACGATCATGCCGGCGAGCACGGCGGCGGCCATCCACGTCACGCGCTTGCGGAGCTCCAGCAGGTGCTCCAGCAGCGTCATTGCGCCGCCCGCCTGCGATTCCTCCGCGACTTCCAGGGTGCTGGTTGCCACCGGCCCTACGCCTCTGTGCCGCCGGGCCGTGCGGGGACGTCTTCGCCGGCCGCCGGAGCGCCGTTCGCCGAGGCCGTGGGCTGCTCGGCCGGCTGCTCGGCGGCCGTCGGGGCGGCCGATCGCCCTGCGGGCTGATCGGTCATGTCTCGTTCGGTCTCGGCGCCGATCTTGTCGAGGTCGGTACCGGCCTGCTGGAGATCTGCACCCATCTCTTCCCCGAGTTCGCGCACCTCGTTGAGGTCATCGGCGCTTGCCTTCACCTCTTCTTCGAGCTCGTCGATGGCGGCGCGTACATCCTTCGTGATCTCAGCGGTGTAGCCGCGGGCGACGCGATACCATCGCCCGCCCTGGCGCGCGATGTCAGGAAAGCGTTGCGGTCCCACCAGGATCAACGCGATCACAAAGACGAGGACGGCCTCGGCAGCGCCGACGCCGAACAGTTCGGGTCCCATCTCTATCTATGATACGCGCCGGTGGGTCTGAGGGACTCCCGGCGCGGTCGCGGAGTTGCGGTTGTCGCCGAGACGTGCGGTGACGTCCCGGAGGTTGGCCTCGAGCTAGTCTTTGATCCCTGTATCGTGGAGGTAGTCGATGGCGTCCTGCACGGCCTGGATGTTCTCAGCGTCCTCGTCGGAGATTTCCAGCGCGGAGTCGGTGTCATCTCCGAACTCCTCCTCGATCGACATGATCAACTCGACCAGGTCGAGCGAATCCGCGTTGAGGTCATCAACGAAGGAAGCGCTGGGCGTGACTTCGTCTTCCTCGACCCCGAGCTGCTCCACGATCAGGCTACGTACGCGCTCGTAAACGGATGGCACGTCTCAGGCTCCTCTCGCACGCGGCCGAGCCGCAGCGCTGGTTCAGTACTTTTACTGGCTCTCGCCCGAAGAAGCCAGCGCGACCGCGCCGAGCACCCCGTTGACGAAGCGTCCAGACGATTCCGCCCCGTACCCTTTCGCGATTTCGACCGCCTCGTTGATCGCCACCCGCAGCGGAGCGGCGCGATTATCAAAGAGCACTTCGAATATTGCAAGGCGCAGCACGTTACGGTCGACTGCGGCCATGTCCTCGAGCGGGAAGGCCGGTGCGTGCGAGGCGATCTCGGCGTCGATCTCGGCCTGGTGGGTCACCACGCCCCTAGCGAGATGGCGTGCGAACTCCGCGCCGTCGCCCGAGAGGCGGGCCAGTTCGATCTGGCGTTGCAGCGCCTCCTGAACATCACGGCCGGAGACGTCGGCCTCGAAGAGGGCCTGGAAGGCGGCGATACGCGACCGTCTGCGCGGGCTGCCGGGCACTAGCGCGTCACCTTCTGCGTAACTCTCTGCATCGCCTGCTGCATAGCCCCTCGCATGGGCTACTGCATCACCAGTCCGCCGTCGACGTTGAAGGTCTGGCCGGTGATGTAGCCGGCCCCCTCGGACGCGAGGAAGGCGGCCAGCGGCGCAATCTCCTCGGGCATGGCGTACCGGCCCATCGGAATCTGGGCGAGGATCAGCGCTTTCTGCTCGTCGGTGAGGCTCGCGGTCATGTCGGTGTCGACGAAGCCGGGGGCGATGGCGTTCACGGTCACGCCGCGGCTCGCGACCTCGCGGGCGACGGAGCGGGTGAAGCCGACGATACCGGCCTTGGCCGCCGCGTAATTCGACTGCCCGGCGTTGCCGATCACGCCGACGACGGAGGTGATGTTGATGATGCGGCCCCAGCGGGCGCGGCTCATGTGCCGCAATGCGAGCTTGGTCGCTAGGAAGGTGCCCTTGAGGTTCGTCTCCAGCACGCTGTCCCAGGCATCCTCCGACATGCGAAGCACCAGTCCATCGTCGCGCATGCCCGCGTTGTTGACCAGGATGTCGAGCCCGCCGTGGGCCTGCCGGGCGTCCTCGACCATGCGCTCCAGGTCGGCGCTGCGGCGCACATCGACCTCGCAGGTCGCGCAGTTGACGCCGAACTCGCGGATCTCACGGGCGACCGCGTCGGCCACGACACCGTTCGTGCGGTAGGTGAGCAGCAGGTTCGCCCCCTGGCGCGCCAGCTCCATTGCAATGGCGCGACCGATACCGCGAGCGCCGCCGGTGACGACGGCCGTGCGGCCACTGAGCGGGCGTGTACCGCCAGACGTCATCAGCTCGCTCCTTGCTCGGCGGGCGGAAGGGCGCTGCCGCCCGTCCTGCTAGTCCGTGTCGTCGCCACGCGCGTCGGCGGCGGTGCCGATGTTGCGCACGGTAGCGGAACGTTCGATGCGGCGCATGAGCCCGGCGAGCACGCGGCCCGGTCCGAACTCGACGAAGGTGTCGACGCCACCATCGATCATCGCGCGGGCGGAGTCCGCCCACAGTACGGGGCGCGTGATCTGGTCCGTCAGTTCGGCGGCCAGCCCGGCACCCGACGTCAGCGGCGTCGCCGAAACGTTCGAGATCACGGGCACAGCCGGGTCGCCGAAGTCCGCGGCCTGGAGCACCGCGGCCATGGCGTTGCCCGCGCTCTCCATCAGCGGTGTGTGGAAGGCGCCCGCGACATCGAGCGGGACGATGCGGGACGCGCCGGCCTCCTCCGCGGCAGTGTTGACGGCGGCGACCGCAGTGGTGGCGCCGCCGATGGTGATGTTGCCGGGAGCGTTGATGTTGCAGAGGGAGGCGCCGTGCTGCTCGCAGATGCTCCGCAATTCGTCCGGTTCCAACCCGAGCACCGCTGCCATCGTGCCGGGCGTCGTATCGCACGCCTCCTGCATCAGCCGCCCCCGTTCGCGCACCAGGCTGACGCCCTGCTCGAAGGTGAGCGCTCTCGCCGCGATCAGGGCGGCATACTCGCCGAGCGAGTGGCCCGCCACGAAGGCCGGCCCCTCGGCGATGGTGCCGGCATCGATGGCAGCAGCCAGCGCGGCGATCGAGTGGGTGACGAGGGCCGGCTGCGTGTTGACGGTGCGGGTCAGTTCGTCTTCCGGCCCTTCGAAACAGATCGAGGTCAGCGAGAAGCCGAGCGCGGCGTCAGCGGCATCGAATACCGCCCGTGCGGCCGGCGCCTCGTCGTAGAGGTCACGGCCCATGCCGACGTGCTGCGCGCCCTGGCCGGGGAATATCCAGGCGACGTTCGACGAGGTCGGGAGACCGGCGATGCGGATGGCGGGCGCGCCGTCGGGGGGCATGACAGCTCCGTATCTGACGGCGAGCGGGCGCTAGGGCTCCAGCGGATCGAGCAGGCGGCCCTTGCGGTCGCGCTCTGCGCTGCTGGCGCGATGGTTGACCTTCCAGCCGGTGCCGTTCGGGTCGCGGATCACCTGCGGGCCCTTGAGGTGGTGGTGGCTGCGACGGTGCAGTTGCTTTGACTTCGGCGTCCGGTGCTTAGGAACTCCCACTGGACCCCTCCGTCTTCAACTGTCCGTCTTCAACTGTCCGTCTTCAGTTGCTGGGCCAGCGCCGCCAGTCCTGACCAGCGGTCGTCGGCTTCCACGCCGGGGCACTGACATGGCCCCTCGTTGAGGTTCCGCCCGCATGTCGAACAGAGCCCCGCGCAATCAGCCCGGCAGATTGGCCGGAGCGGACGCGCCGACTGTTCATACTGCCGCACGGCCTCGCTGAGGTCGAGGTGCTGACGCTCGTCGATGCGCAGGTCGTCGGCGGAAAGGCCGTCGA
>JASLOV010000229.1 GCA_030745285.1 Dehalococcoidia bacterium
GCGGCGCCGATGAAGTCGAGCACCCCCTCGCGGATCAGCCGAACCATGGTGTCCGGTGAGGTGAACCGGCCGACCCCGACGACCGGCTTCGAAGTCAGATCCTTGAGTCCCCTGATGAGCTCCTCGCGCTCGCCTTCGCCTCCGAACCGGGACGGGACTGAGTCGTCCGGCCAGGCACCCACCATGAAATCCCACAGATCGGGAAGCTCACCAATCATCCCGAGCAGCTCGACCATCTCGTCCCGGGTGAAACCGTTCGGTCCGATCAGTTCGTCGACGACGATCCTGCACGCGACACCGGCCTTGCCGTCGACTGCTTCGAGCGTGTCCTCGAGCACCTCACGCAGCAGGCGTGCACGATTCTGGAACGGGCCGCCATACTCGTCCGTGCGATCGTTGTATCGCGGCGAGAGGAAGTGCTGGAGCGTCGACAGATTGTGTCCAGCATAGATGTAGACGATGTCGTAGCCCGCGTCCACCGAACGAATGGTCGCCTCGCGGTACCAGCGTCTCAGGTCGGCGATGTCCTGTTTGTCCATTCGGCGTGCCTGGATCGGGTAGAGGTCGCCCGACGTCGGCCGATGTGACGGCCCCATGGGCGGGATACGCGTGTACATGTTGTTAGCCGCCATGCCGGAATGCACGAGTTCGATGGCGGCAAGAGCCCCGTGGACGTGGATTGCATCGGTGACGAGGACGTGAGCCGCAATGTCGCGGTCGTCCCAGATCCGGCCCTCGATATACGGAGCGACGTCGGACGAGTGGTGAATCTCAGTCTCCTCGGTAGCAATGACGGCCCAGCCGCCTTCGGCCTTCATACCTCTCATCGCGGCCAGGGCAGACGGGTCGCGGTACCCCATCCCGTTGCAGTGAGGAACCTGGAAGAACCGGTTTCGGGCCGTCACCGGTCCGATCTGCACAGGCTCGAAGAGCACGTCATAGCGGGCGTCTCGAACGGTTGTCATACCAGCACCTCCGCGGTGCAAAGCAAGGTACCACCCGGCGGAGAGGCTTCCCGCTCCTCCGCAACCGCGACCGATCCCGACGACTCTGGCGCCCGGCGCTCCCTGAAAGCCTGAGTTCCTGCATCGGCTCTGCCGCGACCACCGCAGCCCGCCGGGTTGCCATCTACCATGCAACTGCGACGGCCAGAAGACCGATCAGCAGGACCAAGACCAGAATTGTTGCTGCACCCATAGCGCTGCCCCTCAGCCGCAGAGGCTGCTTACGGGGGAGGCTCCCACTAAGGGATGAACGTCCTTTCACGCCGTGGGGAGGCAAAACCTCATGCGGCCCCGTCGTACTCGCCGTGGAGGCCGCCACGTACCTCGCGCCGGATCACCTTGGCCGCAACGCTCGGCTTCGCTCGAGGCTCTCGCCCGCGAGGTGAGTCCAGTCCGAGCGTCCGGTGCGGACACATTGCGTTGTAGTGGCGCACGTATTCGCGGAGCACCAGCAGCAGATGCCGCTCGCTGAGCACGATCATGTGGTCCAGGCACTCCCTTCGGAGCGTCCCGATCTCGATCCGGATAGCGTCTTGCCACCCCACGGCTCGCTATGTATTGGCTGACGACGGTGACCTGAAATCTGATGGAGCCGTTCGTCCCACCTCACGCCGAACCTTCGTCGTCGGCGCTTTTGCGGACGCCTTCGAGGCGCTGAGGATGCAGGGCGCGCACCGTCTCCACAGTCACCTCGTCAGGCAGCCAGTAGCGCCGGAAAACCACGTACCCGGCCAGTGTCGCGACGCCGGCGACGGGACCGACGAGGCGCACGCCGAGCGTGTCGCCGGGCGTGGAGCCGAACGTGAGTAGGATCGCGAGCAGTCCGGGGGCGAGGGCGGCGGCGACCTTCTCGAAGCTCGCCTGCGTCGCGTAGTACGTCGCCTCGCGGCGCATCCCGGTCAGCACGTGGTCGTAGTCGGTGATGTCCGCGATCAGCGCGTTCGGGAAGGTCTGCACCGGCGCCAACGGCAGGCCTGCGAGCGCCGCGAAGAGAAAAGCCTGCGCCATCACCGGCACGCCTGGGATCAGCCCGATCAGGAACAGCGAGGGAAACGCGAAGACGGCGGCGACCATGCCGCGAGAGTAGACCCAGCGCTTGCCTCGACGGTTAGCGCCGAGCTGTATCAGCGGCAGCAGGATCACCACGACGGCGATCGAGACGGCGAGCATGCTGATCACCGGGTCGACCTCAACGCCCACGAACGGCAGCGTGATGTCGGCCGAACCATCGGCGCCCCCTTCGAGCACGGCCCTGGTGAGAAATGGCAACGAGCCGGTGATCATGAGCACGCCGAGGTTGTAGAGGATGAAGCTCGGCAGAAAGACCAGAAACTGGTCGTTGCGCAGGCACGTACGCACAGCATCGATCAACGACGCGATCTGCTCTCGCGTCTCGTCCGAGCGCTCCCGCACCGTACGCATCGCCGGGCGCCATGCACCGCCGAGGGCGACGAAGCGGGAGAGCAGTGCGATCACGGCGATCGTGGCTGCCATGCCCTGGAACCCGATCGCGTCCTTCAGCACTGCCGCGCCGACGAGGCCGATCACCGCCCCGATTACGCCCAGCGCCACCTGCCACGTCACGATATCGACGCGGTCGTCGCGTCGAGTCGCGATCTCCGGCAGTAACGACTCGAGCGGGCCGCCGGAAAGCGTCGAGAAGAGGTGGAAGAACCAGAGCGCGACGAAGAGGTAGACGACGTTGCGCGTCGACTCCGCCGCGTCCGGCGGCATCCACAGCAGCACGAACGTGGCGCAGAGCAGCGGCGTCGCCACCAGCACGTACGGGATGCGCCGTCCGAGGCGCGTGCGGGTGCGGTCGCTGATGTAGCCGATCAGCGGGTCATCGAGCGCCTCGATCAGCCGCACGGCGGACAGGGTGAGGCCGATCGCGAGCGTGCCACCGCGGCGCGCAATGTCAGCGTCGTCCGGCGGTGCGTAGAAGAAGAGGATCCAGAGGTCGAGGCTGCGGCTGATCGCGTTGCCGCTGATGCTGCCGGAGGCGTAGAGCAGGCGGTTGAGGCGGGGAAGGCGCTCGCCGGCGGACGCGCTCATGGCGCCTCTCTGTACGCGCCACGCAACTCCGGAGGCATGAGGGCGGCCACGGAGCCCATCACGCGGGCGGTGAGCGCCTCATGGTCGCGTTCGGCGAGCGCGGCGCCAGGCCGCTCCAGCACGTAGGGTGGGCCCACACGCGCCCTCAAGCAGCCGTCGTCTTCCCAGATCGCGAGCGGGATCACCGGCACCTCGCCGCGGGCGAGCCACGCGATCACCGCGCCCGACCGCGGCACGGCCTCGATCAACTCGCGCGCGAGCCCCGGGGCGTTTCCGGCCTCCGGTGCGAGGCCGATCGGACGGCGGTCACGGTGGAGTGTCCGGTACGCTTCGCGGATCGTCCCGCTCCGCTCCAGCGCGCTGTCCGGGTCGACGAGCAGCAGCTCGTACGTGCGCCCGACGAGGCCGAGGAACCAGCGCACGACGACTCCCGGCACCACGGTCACGCCGTACGGGCTCCAGCCCTGGAATCGATTGGTGGAGAGCCACCGGATCCGTTCGCTGCGCACCCGCCTGGAGATAAGCAGTGTGGCGACCAGGACAGTCCACCACATACGCATGCCGGGCCGCTCGTAGTGGTTGATGACCAGGATGTACGGGCCCGCCGTCGGGAGCTCGCCGGCGCCCTCCAGCGTCGGCGTCGGGCCGAATCGCCGGAGGAGGTGTTCCGCGTCGGAAACGATGTCGCGGTGGCGGCCTGCGGCCGCGCCTGTCAGCCATCGCAGCACGAACCAGGGCGGGAAGCGGTAATGGGCCGGCGCCATTCTCAGACCCCGGGCGCGGCAGCCGACGGCCAGACGCGCCTACGGTCACAGTCTGACGGAGCGGACGCTTGATTGTCACGGCCGTGGGTGCGACCTCACAGGGTCGATGGCGTACGCACCGCGCGCCGTCCGGTCGATCCGCTGGCGCGGCGTTCGCCGTAATCGCCGCCGGCTCCGTCAGATCTCAGGGCTCGGGCGTGAGGGTCACCGTACCGATCGGTTGAACAGCGGATGCCGCAACCGCCTGGCTCAGCGCCGTGCACTGGCCGCACTCACCCGCCAATCTCGGCGTCGACCCGCACGTCCGTTGCGGTGGCGGGAGCGGCTGCGACCGTCGGGATCGGATCGTCGGACAGCGAGTCGATGATGCGCTCGATCGTGCGCCCCACCTCGGCAGCACTGGCCGGCCGATTCTCGGGCACGCGGGCGCTGAGCTGCCCCACGAGCGTCCATCCGAGGCTACCTCCCGCGTGGGTCGCATCGAGCATCGCCCCCACGACGCGACCGAATGAGTCCGGGAGGGGTTCGAATCCATCGAGCAGGCGCGGCGGAGGCCACGCCATCAGCCTGCGCCAGACGAGTACGCATGGGCGGAATCTTGATCGTTGGACAGCAGATCCAGGGGACGTGATCAGCGACTCTGGATGCGCGTGGGCGGTCCTTGTCGCTACGGCATCCACCCCTCGCCGAGTTCTGTCCCATTCGAGGTATTCGACCATTTGCTCCGGCGTGTGCATGCCGGCGGCGCCCGAAAGGACGCTCGGCGGTATTCTCCGACGGGGCCCGGAAACCGGACTCGCCTACAGGCCGAGCAGCGCGTTCACACGCTCGACGTCGAAGCCCTCGATCAGCTCGCCGTCGATCGCGATCGCCGGCGCGGTAATGATGCCGGCCTCTTCGAGCATGTCCGCCGCCTCCTCATCGATCAGCAGGTCGACGAGTGTGAAAGCGATGCCGTGAGTCGTGAGGTGCCGCTTCAGCTCCTCGCACGGGATGCACAGCGGCGTCGAATAGACCGTGACCCCGGGCGCCACCGATCAGTCGCTCCGCTCGGCCGGTTGCTCGTCAGCGTTCGAGCCGATGTCGAGGAAGCGGTCGCGCCACGACGGATCCTCGCTCCAGACGTACGGCGTTTGCACCGTCGTGCGGGGGCCAATCGCCGACTCCAGCAGTCCGAACGCGTGCTCCAGAATGCCGCGTTGCGTCTCGTCGTCAAACGCCTTGCCGCAGGCGTTGCCGAGTGGGAAGTCACTGAACACGAACCGCGCCACGCCACACTGCTCGACGATGTCGCGGGCGGAGCCGACGACGACGGTCGGGATGCCGTTCGCTTCGAGGTGCCGGGCTACCAGACTCACGGTCTGGTGGCAGACCGGTCAGATACCGACCAGGATCGCGGCGTCGACCTCTGCCTCACGCATCCGCTCGAGGATCACGGGCGCGTCGCGCTCGATCGTCTTGCGCTGGCCGCGCACCGTTGGTACGCCGTGGAACTGCTCAGCGAGAGCGCCGATGCGGCCCGCGGCGGCGGCTTCCTGCAATCGCAGTAGCGGGAAGTACGCGTTGATGTCCTCGACCTCCGCGCTGTTTCGGTCGTACCCGAGGTGTGAGATGCGCAGGTCAGGTATCGAGTCCGTGGGACCCGAGAAGACGGCGTGGGTCTTCGCGTCAAGGTCGTAGGGGGTGTCCACACCCTGTTCGCCCTTCGCAGGGTCGAAGTTGATCGCGGTCGTCACGAGGCCGATGCGCGACTCTGCGAGCGGCTTTGTGACCGGCGCGAACGGCACATGCTGGAAGTGCGCCCATCTGTAGGGGTTGTCGTATCCGGCGGCGAGGTAGTACGCGCGCGTGCGATCGATGTAACTGGGGAATGTCGGGCGCGAGAGATCGATGCCCGCCGGCACTCCCTCGTTCGGGTTCACCTGACGCTCCTGCACGTTAGCTTCCGTCATGTGACGACCTCGTACTGCGCGGCGCTCGCGGCGCCTTCGGGGATTATACGAGCGCGACGGCCATGTCCGTACTTACGGACGGCGCCCGCCCGAGGCTGGATCACGCAAACCTTGTGCAGCCGGTCGAGGTCGTCATCACTGAGCCTGAGCAGCCCCCTGCAGGCCTCTTCATTGTGCTGCCCGGGCAATCGGAGACCGCCTAGATCACGCCCTCGGCTCTCAACTCCTCGATATCGGCGGCGTTGCAGCCGAGCAGTTCGCCGTAGACGTAGTCGTTGTGCTCGCCGAGCAGGGGTGCGGC
>JASLOV010000230.1 GCA_030745285.1 Dehalococcoidia bacterium
GTCCAGGCTCGCCGGCTCGCCCGACCACAGCGCCCGTAGCGCCTCCAGCGTCTGATCGAGCCGCGCGCCTCGCTCATCGAGCGGCACTCCCGCCGCCTCGAACTCCTTCGCAAACTCGCCGCCGGTCCCGACGCCCAGGCGGAAGCGCCCGCCCGAGAGCCACTGCAAGGTCGCCGTCTGCTTTGCCAGCGCGGCCGGCTGGCGCAGCGCCGCCAGCAGCACGCCCGTCCCCAGCGCGGCCGTGCTCGTCACCGCCGAGGCAGCCGCGAGCATCGCCACTGGCTCCGGCCAGAAGACGTACCAGAGCACATGGTCCCCGACCCACACGGAGTCGTAGCCCAGCGCCTCCGCGGTCTGCGCCGCCATCAGGAACTCCTCCGGCGACGATCCGCCGGGCAGCACGCCAAAGGTCAGGTCCTCGCTCACGCCGTCACCTCCACCGCACTCACGCCACACTCGCAGGCCGCCGGAGACTCACAGGAACACCGGTTCGCGACTGACAAAGCGGTAGAGCAGCGCCGGGCGGTGGGCGCCCTCGCGCCGGCGCGTGCCGGTGGGCTCGATGATGCCGTTGCTGAGCATGCGCTTGCGGAAGTTGCGGCGGTCCAGCTCGCGCCCGAGGATCGCCTCGTACGTCGCCTGCAGCTCGCGCACCGTGAATTCCTCCGGGAGCAGCCCGTAGGCGATGTTCGTGTACTCCAGCTTGGCACGCACACGATCCAGCGCCTGCGCGATCACGCTGTCGTTGTCGAACGCCATCTCCGGTAGGGCGTCGACCCGCTGCCACCGCGGCGGCCACTCATCCCCCTCGCGCAAGCGCACGCGCGCCTGGTCGACGAGCGCGAAGTACGCGACGGCCACCCCGGGCTGCTCGCGGTCGAGCCCGGAGGTCGTGAACAGCTGCTCCAGGTAGAGACCGCCGGCCCCGGTCTCCTCCACGAGCTTGCGCGAGGCGGTCGCGTCCATCCCTTCACGGCCGTCCCAGCGACCGCCCGGCAGGGCCCAGCGTCCGCGCTCCGGCTCGGCCGTGCGCTGCACGAGCAGCACCTGCACGGCGTCCTCGATCACCGCGAAGATCACGACCACGGTCGCCACCAGCGGGTTCATCAGGGCTGGCTCTTCACAGCTTGAGTCATCACAGCCTTGAGTCATCACAGCTGAGTCATCCAGCTGAGCTGCCCCTCGACGGCAGGGCGCTACGGTTGGGTGAGCCGTAGCCCGATGTCGGCCGTCAGTTCGTCGTCCTCGTTCGTGCGGTAGACCTCGATCGACTCGCCCGTCAGCGACTGGCCGGCATCGGCCGCCGCCTCACGGAGCGCCTCCAACACCTGCGCGATGTGCTCCGTCGCCCCGGTGTAGGTGACCATGGCGAACTCCCCGCCCGCCACCTCGAATAGCTCGTAGCTCTCGGCGGCGGCGCCCCCGTCCGCCTCCATGTCCGACGGCATCCCGGCGTAGTAGGCGATCCCCTCCGGCCGGGGCAGCGTCACGCCGACGCCTGCAACCTCGGGCTCGCTGCTGGCGATGCGCCCGTTCTCAAGGTCGTCGCCGACCTCGTGCCAGACGCGCGCGATCTCATCGCGGTCGACGGCGCACCTGCGCACCAGCAGCCGGTAGCCGCCGAGCTGGTGCACGGCGTACTCGAGCGCCATCAGACCACCGCCAGCGCGACGTCGTCTGCGGCGCGCCCCTGCAAGGACCAAGGTGTCACGCTGTCCACTATCACCTCTGCCAGCTCGCCGACGAGGCCGGTCTCCGCGAAGTGCACCAGCTGGCCCCCGCGCGTACGACCCGTGGAGCGGCCATCCTCTTCGCGCTCGACCAGCACCTCGACCCGTTCGCCGATCAACCGGCGGTTGATGCGCGACGCCGAATCTGCGTGGACAGCTTCCACCGCCTGCAGCCGCGCCTTCTTCACCTCCAGCGGCACGTCGTCCGGCTGGTTGCGGGTGGCGTACGTGCCGGGCCGCTCGGAGTAGGCGGCGGCGTGGATCACGTCGAACTGCAGCCGCTCCAGCAACGCGATGGTGTTCGCGAATTGCTCGTCCGTCTCGCCAGGGAAGCCGACGATCACGTCGGTCGCGATCGCGGCGTGCGGCATGCGACCGCGGATGCGCTGCACGCGCTCCTCGTACTCCGCGAGCGTGTAGCCACGCCGCATGCGCTCCAGCACCGTGTCGTCGCCGGACTGCACGGGAAGATTGAAGTGCTCGCAGACCTTCGGCAGGTCGGCAACGGCGCCGATGATGCGGTCGGTCATGTCCCTGGGGTACGAGGTGAGGAAGCGCGTGCGCACGATGCCGTCGATCCGCTCGATCGCCTCGAACAGCGTCGCAAGATCGGCCCGCCCGTCCGGCCGCTCGCCAGCCTGCCCATCGCTGTCGAGGTCGCGGCCGTAGGCCTCGACCGTCTGGCCGAGCAGGGTCACCTCGCGCACGCCGTGCGCCGCCAGGTGCCGCACTTCAGCCAGCACCTCCGCCACCGGCCTGGAGCGCTCGCGCCCACGCCGGAAGGGCACGATGCAAAACGTGCAGAACTTGTCGCAGCCATGGACCACGGGCACAAACGCCGTGACGCCCTCCGGCACGCCGAAGGTTTCGGTCCAGAACTCACCTTCGGAGACGTCGCGCCCGAGGTCTGAGCGGCCAGCCAGCTCGATGATCGGGTCGAACTCTTGCGGCCGCGCCCAGGCGTCGACCCAGGGGAAGCGTCGCTCCAGCTCGTCGGTCTTCGGCCCGACCATGCAGCCCATGACCGCGAGCTTGAACTGCTCGCCCCGCTCGCGGCGCTTACGCAGCACGCCCAGCCGGCTGTATGCGCGGTCTTCCGCGTGCTGGCGCACGGAGCAGGTGTTGATCACGATCAGGTCGGAGGCGCCGTCGTCGCCGGCCTCTGAGTACCCGAGGCGCTCGAGCCCGGCGGCGAGCTTCAGCGAGTCCGCCCTGTTCATCTGGCAGCCAAGCGTCCAGATGTGGAAGGCCGGCACCTGCGACTCCTCGATGACGCGAGCGGTGTCTGGACTGGCGGAGGGGGTGGGATTCGAACCCACGACCCCGAGTCAACGGAGTAAGCGCTTAGCAGGCGCCCGCACTAGGCCACTATGCGACCCCTCCGCGGGTCACAAACAAGCCTAGGCGCGCTGGCTGGACGCGGCAAGAACCGCTGGTCCGGGAATGCTCGGTCCTCCGCTCCTCAGCGGACCCGCAGCTGCTGGCCGATGAAGATCTGGTTCGCGCTGAAGAGGTCGTTCAGCGTCACGATCGCATCGATCGACGTGTCGAAGCGCCACGCGATTGCCGTCAGCGAATCGCCCGGCTCGACCTTGTAGAACAGCGGCTGCGCGATGGCCGATCCCCGGCCGCCTCGCGGGATCTGCAACTGCTGTCCGACGCTCACGAAGTTGGGGTCGGTGATGCCGTTCAGCTCCACGATCGCCGACTGGGCGACATCGAAGCGCTCGGCGAGCACGCTCAGGCTGTCGCCCGGCTGCACCTCGTAGGTCAGCGGCGGCAGCGCTGCGGTCCCTCGGCCCGGCAGCCGCAGCTGCATGCCCGCCTGGATCAGGTTCGGGTTGGCGATGTCGTTCGCGTCGGCAAGCG
Organism: Dehalococcoidia bacterium; assembly: GCA_030745285.1. Classification (GTDB taxonomy): domain Bacteria; phylum Chloroflexota; class Dehalococcoidia; order UBA2979; family UBA2979; genus SHYR01. The sequence goes on from JASLOV010000230.1 coordinate 3,600, forward strand.
CCTGCACCGTCACCCGCCAGCGCGCGGCCAGCACCGCCAGCGAGTCGCCCGGCTGCACGACGTACGTCGCGGGCCGCGGCGGGTTCGCGCGCAGCACCTCCCACACCGCCGGCTCGGTCACCCCGAATCGCCAAACCGAGACAGAGTCGGCCGCATTCGCGAAGGAGTGGTCGATGAACTCGCCCCACTCGCTCGTCACGCTCACCTCCCCCTCGCCGATCGGATGGACGGGCAGGCCGAAGGGTTCGAGCACGTCAAGCGCAGCGTCGAGCACGAACCGCGGCGTCATCCCGGCCGACCCCAGCTGGTAGCCGGCCGCGGCGAACTTGACCACGTTCTGCCACGTCTCGAACGCGTTCCAGTAGATCTGCGGCGATATCTCGCTCGCGAAGCTGGAGAATTCACCGAGCGGGATGCGGCTGATCTCCCACGGCCGCGGGTCGATCGAGATCGCCACCCACGAGGAGGGCTGCAACAGCCGCAACTCGCGCCCGAAAGCGGCCGCCCCCGCTGCGTCGCCCTGCCAGAACTGGGCGTGGGGCTCGACGTCCAGCGTGATCGTGCGCGCGCCGGCGGCCAGCACGTCCGCCGTCATCCGCGCCTCCTGCAGTGGATCGAAGCCGTTCAGCACCGACCAGGCGTGGAAGGGCACGCCGCCCTCCTCGAAGAAGGCTGCCAGCTCCGCGACCTGGCCCGGCCCGTCGACCGCGTCGACTGAGTCGTCGAACTCGGCCATCCAGTCGACGCCGTCGTTGGTCTTCAGCACGACGCCCAGCCCGTGCGCGGCGAGCACGTCGCGGATCAGCTCCTTGCTGCCGTCCTGATTGAACTGCCACACCCACGCAAGGTGGGCGAGCGACTCAACGGTCGAAGCAGCGGGGGATTCGACGGGCGGCTCGAACGGCACGACCGCCGGGGCAGCCGCGAACGCATCGACGGTACGGCGCGAGTCGGACGGGAACAGCGAGGTCGGCGCAAGCGCAAGCGCGCCCGCCCCGGCAGCGCCGCTGAGGGCAGAGAGGAAACGCCGTCTTCCAATCGGGCGCCCGATGGGGCGCCCGATTGGGCGCACATTCGGGCGTCGGACGGGGCGTCCGAATCGGCGTCCGATCAGGCGGCCAGAACCCACGAGTCGTCCTCGTTCTTTCCCGCCAGAAGCATTATGTCACAGCCGGTCCGCGAGTCGAGCCGCGGGCCGTATAGTCGCGGATGTGAAGACGCTTGCGGTATACGCGTGGTTCCCGACGGGCGAGGTGCGGCAGATCTCGCCGCCGGTCGGCCACTACCTCCAGCCCAGCATCCACCCGGACGGCACGCACGCGGTCTACTGGGGCGGCGGCATCGGCTCCGCCGGCGTCTGGCGCACCAACCTCGCCACTTTCCGCACGGAGCGCATCACCTCCATGGCCTCGGGCTCGTGGCAGCCCTCGTACGGCGCCGGGTCGGGTGACGAAGTCGTCCTCGCCTCAGACCGCTTCGGCGAGGGCCGCGCCGAGGACATGGACGAGCTAGTCGAACGCATCGAAGAGGGCGGCGAACCGCGCCTTAACGAAAGCGAACCGAGGGGTGAGTACGGTCGCGGCGGCGATGGCCTGCAATCGCACATCTTCCTCGCATCCGCTGACGGTAAGCGCTGGCGCGGCCTCACGAGCGGGCCGTACCGCGACGAGTGCCCCGCCCTCAGCCCCGGCGGCGACCGCGTCGCCTTCGTCTCCGACCGCCCCGGTGCGGCCTCCGCGGGCACTGACAGCTCCGCAGGCGGACTCTGGGTCGCCCCGACCGCGGAAGACGCGCGCGAGGACCCATCCCCCGTCGTCACCGACGTCCCCACCGACAGCCCGTGCTGGTCGCCTGACGGCGCCTCGATCTACTTCGCGGCGACCATCGATGACGTCTCACGCCTCGGCGTCGTGGCGGTCGAGAGCGAGGCGTGGCGCTGGCTCGACGTCGAGGAGGCCGCGAGCCTCGAACACCCGAGCGTCGACCCGGGCGGCGAGAGTCTGCTTGCCCACTCGGCCGGCGAAGCGCCAGCGCTCGTCGAGGTCCCGCTCGAGGGCGGCCCCGCACGCTCGATGCAGCCACCGGGCTTCGACGTTGCACTGCAAGCATCACGATCCGACGATGGGGCCGTCGTCTTCAGCGCGCCGGGGGACTAAGAGCCGCTGAGGTGGGCGGCGACCGCCCCTAGACCAGGCCCGCCTCCTGCAGCACCCGCTGCATCGTGCTGCCGATCTCCGCCGGCGCCGCCACGACGGTCGCGCCTGCTTCCATCAGCGCCGTCTGCTTGGCCTGCGCCGTGCCGGCACGGCCGGCGATGATGGCGCCGGCGTGGCCCATGCGACGGCCGGGCGGGGCCGTGGCCCCGGCGATGAAGGCGACGACGGGCTTCGACATCTGCTTGATGTAGTCGGCCGCTTCCTGCTCTGCGGTGCCGCCGATCTCGCCGATCATCACCACCGCCGCCGTCTCGTCGTCCGCCTCGAACAGCTCCAGCGCCTGGCGCTGGGTGGTGCCAATGATCGGGTCGCCGCCG
>JASLOV010000231.1 GCA_030745285.1 Dehalococcoidia bacterium
GTGCCGCCCGCCGAGTACGAGGCCAGTCTCCACCGTGAGACCGTCCCGGCGGAGGCCGGGACTCAATGAACCAAGCCTCCATCAAACCCGGGGCGGTTCACCTTCGCCACGAATCGCACAATCACTGTCGTGTGGAACGACGTGCTGATTCTTCCCTACCGCGATCTCCAGACCTGTGTTGATCACCACTTAGATGCTTGAACGATCGATCACAAAGATGATAGGCAGCCTGGCTTCGGCTGTCAAACACTTGTTCTATTGTTGGTCCAACCCTGAGTTGGTATGGCCGCCCCCTTACACTCCCCGCGGGAGGCCAACATGATCCGAGTGACGCTGTGGGTGCTGATCGCGTCCGTCGTCGTTGGGGCGCTGATGGGGGTGTGGGCGCTGCTGTCCGGCGACTTCGACGAGACCGACGGGCGGTTACTGGGCACGACGTTCTCCGTGACGGGGGCGGCGGCGCTCGTGATCGTCTTCGGGCGCGCGCTCGAACGGCCGGGGCTGGGGCGGCTGCCGTACGGCGGCTTCGCGCTGACGGCGGTCTCGTTCGTGGCGATCGTCGCCGGCATCTGGGCGGAGGTCGACGCCGGGTGGTACTGGAAGCTGGCGACCAGCCTGACGGTGGTGACACTGACCGCGGCGCACGCCTCGCTGGTCTCGCCGGCCGGGCTCGCGGTCGCCTTCCGGTGGGTGGCGCGGGCGGCGATCGGGACGGGCATCGTGCTGGCGCTGCTGATCCTCGTGATGATGTGGGTCCCCGCCAGCAGCGACGCGATCTGGCGCGGCATCGGCGTCTTCGCCATCCTCTCCTCCGCCGCCAGCATCGCCGTGCCGGTGATGCGACGGCTGAGCCGCATCCCGGAGCCCGTCGACCGCTCGGCGCTGGTGAACTTCTGCCCGCGCTGCGGCGAGGCGATGGCGGAGCTGCCCGGCAACATCGAGTGCCCGGGCTGCGGCGCGCGCGCCCGCGTCGAGTTCTCGGCGGGGTAGCGAGACCGGCATGGCCCGGGAGCGCGGCGAAGCCGGCAACTCCGAGGCGGAGGAGCGGCTCGCGCAGACGCGCCGCGACCTCGTGCGCTGGTTCGACGAACACTCCGAGGACGGGGAGCACGACGAGGCCCGCTTCTGGCGGGCCCTCCACGGCCTGATCGACGACGCTTCCGCCGTCGGCCGGGAATGTGAGGAACACGCCGCTGAGGGGGCGAAACTCGACCTCGCGGACGAGGAGCCGGGCCTGACAGAGGAGCAGCTCGGAGACGCTCTCTACGCCACGCTCGGCTGGTTCGGCGGTGACCGCATCGACCGCGAAGACTGGTACTGGAAGGAAGTCGACAACCTGGTGCGCTGCGGCATCGCCTGGGACCGCGAACAGGTGGCGTGGACGCGCGACCGTGCGCCCCGGCCGCAGGCCGACGAAAGCGACCGCTAGCGCCCGTCGCGCCACCCCCTACACTCGCCCAATGTTCGTCATCGGCACCGCGGGGCACGTCGACCACGGCAAGTCCGCGCTCGTGGAGGCGCTGACCGGCACCAACCCCGACCGCCTGGCCGAGGAACAGGAGCGCGGGCTGACGATCGAGCTGGGCTTCGCCTGGCTCACCCTCCCCTCCGGCCGCGAGGTCTCCGTCGTCGACGTACCCGGCCACGTGCGCTTCGTGCGCCACATGCTCGCCGGCGCCGGCGCCATCGACCTCGCGCTGCTCGTCGTCGCCGCCGACGAATCGGTGATGCCGCAGACCCGCGAGCACCTGGACATCCTCGACCTGCTGGCCGTCGAGCACGGCATCATCGCCATCACCAAGTCCGACCTCGTCGACGAGGAGTGGCTCGACCTGGTGGAGGAGGAGACGCGCGCGCTGCTGGCGGGGACCTCGCTGGCGGACGCACCGATCGTGCGCTGCTCCGCCGTCGCCCGCGACGGGCTCGATGAGCTGCTGGTGGCGCTCGACGCCGCGCTGGACGGCGTGCCGGAGCCGCGCGACATCGGCCGGCCGCGCCTCGGCATCGACCGCGTCTTCACGATGCCCGGCTTCGGCACCGTCGTCACCGGCACCCTGCTCGATGGCCGCCTGCGCGTCGGCGACAGCGTTGAGGCGGTGCCCGGCGGCCCGACGGCGCGCATCCGCGGCCTCCAGACCCACCGCACCGAACGCGACGAGGCCGAGCCCGGCACGCGCGTCGCCGTCAACCTCTCCGGGCTCTCAACCGACGACCTGCGCCGCGGTCAGGTGCTGGCCCCGGCCGGCCGCCTGATGCCCGCACGCACCATCGACGCCCGCCTGCGGGTGCTCGGCGCAGCCGGCGACCGCCCGCTGCGCCACAACCTGCGCGTCGCCGTCCACGCCGGCGCGGACGAGGCGCAGGGCCGCATCCGCGTGCTCGGCACTGCCGGTGAGGTGCCATCGGGTGACGCCGGCCCTGCCGGCGCAACGGGCTCGGGCGGTGACGGGGAGATCGAGAGCATCGGCGAAGGTGGGGCGATCGACGAGATCGCGGCCGGCTCGGAGGGCTGGGCGCAGATCGTGCTCACGCAGCCGCTGGCCGTCGTGCCGGGCGACCTCTTCGTGCTGCGCGTCTCCGACCAGACCGTGGCCGGCGGGCGCGTGGTCGAGGTCAACCCGCCGCGTCACCGTCGCACCGACCCGGCCACCGTCGACCGCATCGCCGCCCGCGCAGCCGGCACGCCCGAAAGCCAGGTCGTGGCGGTGCTCGAACGGCTCGAACCCTGCCTCGCCGCCGCCGTCGAGGCAGAGGTCGAACTCGACGCGAACGCCTTCGAGCAGGCGCTCGCCGGGCTGGTCGAGGCGGGCGATGTCGTGGCGCTGACCGCGGGGGACGACCGCATCTACCTCACCGCCGGCGGCCGCGAGCGGCTGGGCCAGCAGGCCGCCCGCGCGCTCGAGGGCTACGAGCAGGACCGTCCGCTGCGCTTCGCGATGCCACGCGAAGAGCTGCGCAGCCGCCTCGGACTCGGGCAACGCGAGTTCAGCGCGATCGTCGACGCGCTCGACGGCGTGCACGCGGCCGGCGAGCGTGCCGACGGGGTCGCCCGCGACGGCTGGGCGCCGCAGCTCACCGCCGCCCAGCGCAAGACCGCCGACGAAGTCGTCGCCCAGCTCGCCGCCGCCGGTGCCGCCCCGCCACGCCTCGAAGTCGACGCCGAG
>JASLOV010000232.1 GCA_030745285.1 Dehalococcoidia bacterium
CAGGGTGGCGGTGCCGACATTGCCGGGCTCGATCAGGCGCTGGAGCCGTTGATGCGACTCCCCGGCGGCGACGAGAATGGCGCCGAAGAGTCGGTCGAAGCCCCTGCGCCGCTGGACGTGACGGCTGCGGACAAAAAGGCCGATCCGGCGGAGCGCGCCACGCTCCGCGTTGCCGTCCCGGACGGGCACGCACAGCGGCACGCGGTCGCCGCGCTGGCCGGCGCGGGCATGGCCTTCGACGGCTATGACGCGCAGCAAGCGATGAGGCGTCCGGGCTCCGGCCTCGATGGCGTCGAGGTGAAGGTGCTGCGGCCGCAGGATATGCCGGGCGCGGTGGCGCTCGGGCTCTACGACCTCGCGCTGACGGGGCGCGACTGGCTGGAGGCGCACCGCGCGACATTTCCCCCCGCGCCCGTCCAGGAACTGCTCGACCTCGGCCGCGCGCGCTACCGGCTGGGGGCGGTCGTGCCGGAGGACCTGCCGGCGGAGACGGTCGACGAGGCCGTCGAATACTGGCGGCAGGGGGATCCGCAGCGACCGATCCGGGTGGCCTCGGAGTACGTGCCGCTGGCCGACCGCTACGCCCGAGAGCGGCACCTCGGACGGTACCGCGTGATCCCGATCTCCGGGGCATCGGAGGGCTTCGTGCCGGACGACGCGGAGATCCTGATCGAGGGTTCGGAGACCGGGGACACGCTGCGAGCGAACCGGCTGCGTATGATTGACGTGATCATGGAGTCCACAACCTGCGTGATCGGCTCGCCGGCGGCGCCGGGCGGACGCAGGGGACAGCTTCGCCAGGAGCTGGTGGACCGGCTGCGGGCGGGTGTGGAGGCGGGTAGCTGAGATGCCGTCGCTCGGTTCGCACCTCGCCAGCGCCCGGCTGCTCGCCGACCGGCTCGCGCACCGCTCGGTCGACGCCGACCGCGGCTCCTTCTACCTGGGATCAACCGCGCCCGACATCCGCGTGATCACGCGGCTGACCCGCAGCGAGTACCACTTCTTCGCACTCGATGAGGTCGAGAGCCAGGACGCGGTGGCGCGGCTCTTTGAGACGCACCCGGCGCTGCGCGGCGCCGTCACGCTGGACGTGCCGACGCGGGCGTTCATGGCCGGCTACCTCACCCACTTGGTCATGGATCAGGACTACATCGAGGGCGTCTACCGGCGTCACTTTGGCTCGGCGATGTGGGGGGAGGACCCCCGCGGCAACGTGCTCGACCGCGTGTTGCAGTTCGAGATGGAGCGCCGCGAACGTGAGCACCCGGAGGCGATCGACGAGATTCGCACCGTGCTGGCCGACGCATCGGCCACGGCCGATGTCGCCTTCATTGAGCGCGAGACGCTCGAGCGCTGGCTCGAGGTGGTGCGCGACGTCGCCGCCCAGCCGCCGACGTGGGATCGCTTCCCGCGGATGATGAGCAATCACCTGCAGCGCGCCGGCTACGGCGAAGATGAGATCGCGGCGATCTGCAACGACATCCCGGCGATCCTGGCGGAGACCCTGGACCACGTCAGCGAAGCCAGCATCGACGAGTTCTTGGAGCTGACGATGGACCGATCGCTCGCCCGGGTGCGGGAGTACCTGCAATGACCGCCTCGCTTCGCATCGTCGAAGGCGTCGACGAGGGGCGCCGCAGCGTGTTGCGCCGGGCGGACGAGCGCCTGCTGACGCCGGTCCTGCCGGACCGTGTGCGCGCTCGCACGGTCGAGGTCTTCGGCGAAGACCTAGATGCGCCGTCCGTCGTCGCCCGCATCATCGAGGACGTGCGGCAGGAGGGTGATGCCGCCGTCCGCCGCTACACGCAGCTGTTCGACGGTTCCTCGTACGACACCGTGGAGGTGTCCGCCGAGGAGATCGATGCGGCCTTCGACGAGGTCCCCGGCGAGCTGCTGGAGGCGCTGGAGGTCGCGCTTGACCGCGTGCACCGCTACCATCAGCTGCAGGCTGAGCACGGCCCGCGCTCGTTCACGCACGAAGGCGTCGGCATGACCGTGATGCCGCTGCGGACAGCGGGCATCTACATGGCCGGCAGCGACACTGTGCTGCCATCGACCGTCATTCACACCACCGTGCCGGCCACCGTGGCGGAGGTCGACGAGATCGTCGGAGTGACGGCCGCCCGCGCGGACGGGTCCGTGCACCCGCTGAAGCTTGTGGCCGCGCACCTCTCCGGGATGCACCGCATCCTTCGCGCCTCGGGCGTGCAGGGCGTTGCCGCGCTCGCCTTCGGCACAGAGACCGTGCCGCGCGTCGACAAGATCTTCGGGCCCGGCAACATCTTCGTCACGCTCGCGAAGCGTCAGCTCTACGGCATCGTCGGCATCGACGCCCTCTACGGGCCAACGGAAACGCTGGTGCTGGCCGACGAATCGGCGGCGCCCGACCTCTGCGCCGCCGACCTGCTGGCCCAGGCGGAGCACGACGAACTGGCCCGGCCGGTGCTGATCACGACGAGCCGGGCGCACGCCGAGGCCGTCGCGCTGGAGGTGGAGATTCAGCTCGCGGACCTTGACCGCGCCGAGATCGCTCGCGCGGCGATCGCCGGCGGCGGGGCCGTGATCGCCGCCGACCTCGACGAGGCGGTCGAGCTCGCCAACGAGTTTGCGCCGGAGCACCTCTGTCTGCTGACGGAGAACCCGGAGGCGCTGGTCGAACGCGTGACCGCGGCCGGCGGCATCTTCGTCGGCGAATACTCGCCGGAGGTACTGGGCGACTACGTCGCCGGGCCGAGCCACGTCATGCCGACGGGCGGTTCGGCGCGCTTCGCCAGCCCGCTCTCCGTCTTCGACTTCCTGACGCTGACCTCGACGATCGACATGACCCCGGAGCAGTTCCGCGAGATTGGCCCGTACGCGGCGACGCTGGCGCGGGCCGAAGGCCTGACCGGGCACGCGCACTCGATCGAACACCGGCTGGAGGGGCGCTGATGGCCCGCTTCGACCCGGTGAAGATGCTGCGCCCGGCGCTGCAGTCGTACGACGGATACACGCCGATCGAGGCGCCGGAGGAGATCGCGGCGCGCCACGGCGTGCCCGTGGATCGCATCGTCAAGCTCGACGCCAACGAGAATCCTTACGGTCCCTCGCCGAAGGCGCGTGCGGCGCTCGCCGGTGAGTACGGCGCGCACCGCTATCCCGACCCTGATCAACGGCGGCTGCGGGAGGCGCTCGGGGCGTGGCTCGGCGTTCCGGCGCAGTGCGTGGTCGCGGGAGCCGGCTCGGACGAGCTGATCGAGACGCTCTTCCGCTGCTGTGTCGATGCCAGCGAGCGGGTGCTGATCTCGTCGCCGACCTTCGGCATGTACGCCTTTGACGCGGAACAGCACGGCGCGCAGCTCGTCGACGTGCCCCGCACCGAGGGGTGGGAGCTCGACCGCGGGCCGCTGCTCGAGGCCGCCCGGTCGGCCAAGGCGGTGTTCCTCGCTTCGCCGAACAACCCGACGGCAAACCCGGCTTCGAGGGAACTGATCGAGGAGTTGCTGGAGCGCGGCGCGCTCGTCGTGGTGGACGAGGCCTACATTGAGTTCTCGCAGGAGGACTCCCTGGCGCCGCTCGCGGCCTCCGGTGCGCCGCTCGCCGTGCTGCGCACCTTCAGTAAGTGGGGCGGGCTGGCGGGCCTGCGCGTCGGTTACGGCGTGATGCCGGAGGCGCTCGCAGGCGCGGCGATGAACGTGAGGCAGCCGTACAGCCTCGGCGTCGCGGCCGAGGTCGCGGCGCTGGCGTCGCTCGACGATGTCGCGGTGCTCGACGAGCGGGCATGCACGGTGCTCGGCGAGCGGGAACGGATGGAGCAGGCGTTGCGGGGGACGGAGTGGATCGAGCCGGCCCCGTCCGATACGAACTTCCTGTTGTGCCGGGTGCTGAAGTCGGACGGCGCGACCGTGCGAGATGCGCTGCAGCGGCGCGGCGTGCTCGTGCGCTACTTCGATCAAGCGTCGCTGCGGCAGTACATCCGCATCTCCACGGGCACGGCGGAGGACACCGACCGGCTGATCGGGGCACTGGACGAGGTGGCGGCAGAGCTGGCGGGAGAACTGGGAGTGGACGCATGAGCGACGGCGAACGTCGGGCAACCATCGATCGCGAGACGGCCGAGACGCACGTGCGGGTCGAGGTGAACCTGGACGGGCAGGGCAGCACCGAGATCGCGACCGGCGTCGGCTTCTACGACCACATGCTCGACGCCTTTGCCCGGCACGGGCGGTTCGATCTGACGGTGAGCTGCGAGGGCGACCTGCACATCGACGCCCACCACACCATGGAGGATGTCGCGCTTGTCGTCGGCGCCGCCTTCGACGAGGCGCTGGGCGACCGCGCCGGCATCGTGCGCATGGCCGATGCGACCGTGCCGCTGGACGAGGCGCTGGTGCAGGCGGTGGTCGATGTCTCCGGCCGCCCGTACTCGGCCGTCGCCCTGGAGTTCGCCGGTGACCGCATCGGCGAGGCACCGTCAGAGATGGTCGCGCACGTCGTGCAGTCGTTCGCCACGGCCGCGCGTATCACCCTGCA
>JASLOV010000233.1 GCA_030745285.1 Dehalococcoidia bacterium
GGGTCGGCGGTGCACCAGTAGATGTCGTCATCGTGGATGTCGATCACGTATTTGCCGGTGGCGTAGTAGCCGATCACGGCGTTGTGGACGTGCGCTGCGCCCTTCGGCATACCGGTGGTGCCGCTGGTGAAGTGCATGACCGACCAGTCCTCCGGGCCGGTGCGCTCGATCTCGAAATCCTCGGACGCGCCGGCCATGAGGGCTGCGTATTCGAGGTCGCCGTCGGCGACGTCGCCGCCTTCGCGGTGGGCGATGACGATGACGTGCTTGAGCGAAGGGAGCTGGTCGCGGATCTCGTTGATCTTCGGCAGCAGGGTGGGCGTGGTGATGATGGTGGAGCCGGCGGCGCGGTCGATGCGCTCCTTCACCGGCTCGGGGCCGAAGGCGGAGAAGAGCGGGGCGATAATGGCGCCGGCCTTGAGGGTGCCGAAGACGGCGAAGTACAGTTCCGGGATGCGAGGAGCGAAGAAGAAGACACGGTCCGCCTTCTCGACGCCGACGGTCTTGAGTACGTTGGCGAACTTATTCGACTCACGCTTCATGTCGGTGAAGGTGTAGTTCTCGATGTCGCCGCCGGCGCTCTCCCACACCATCGCGATCTTGTTGGCGCGGTCGCCGTCGGCGTGGCGGTCGATGCACTCGTGGGCGAGGTTGTAGAGACCGCCGGGCAGGTCGAGCTCGTTCTTGATGTCCTCCCAGTCCCAGGACTCGCGCAGGGAGGCCCAGTCCGCGAGGTGGGGCGCCGTCGGCATGGCGGCGACATCTTTGCCGATCTCCGGGTACTGCTCGGTCATGGTCATGTGGTGCCCCCCTCGGTCTCGCCACGGTCACGTTGTGCAGGCTCGCGGAGTATAGCGAGGGGCGGCGCGGGGCGGGGATGGGTGGTGCGGGCGACCCTTCGACGGGCTCAGGGTGGGCGGTGGGTGTGTCGTGGGCCGCTAGCGCTCCTGCTTCGCTCGCTCGGCGATCTGTTGCTTCATCTCGTCGGGGAGGTCCTGGCCGGCGTCGTCGAAGGCCTGGGTGATGGCGGCGGTGCGGGGGCCGAAAATGTCGCTGCGGTGGCCGGCGACCCACTGCTGGCTGCCGGCGACGGGTTCGATCATGCCCTGGAAGTGGGGGGCGACGTGGCGTGCCCAGAGTTCGTAGCTGCGCCGCGTCGCTTCCGGCTCGGCCCACTCGTGGGCCAGTCCGAGCAGGCCGCCGAAGCCGCCGGAGAGCTCCTGGATCTTCTCGATCGCCTCGATGGCGTCGTCGGGCGTGCCGACGATGGCGCCGCCACGGTCGACCTGCGCCTGGAGGGTGTCTTCGCCGGGCGCGGTGGGGCGGCCGAGCGTCTCGCCAAAGTAGTCGTGGTTGAAGGCGTAGGCGCCGGCGGTCGCCTCCTGCGTCGCCTCCTCCTTCGTCTGGGCGAGGTGGAAGGGCGTGACGACGCGCCAGTCCGCGCGGCTGACGATGCTGCCGGATTCGGCGGCGGCCTCCCCCGCCCACGCCCACGCTTCTTGCAGCGAGATCATGCCGCCGGGCTGCGAGGTGGCGACGGAGAGCATGCCGATGCCGAAGCGGCCGGCGGCGCAGGGACCAGCGGGCGAGAAGGAGTGCGCGACGGCGACGGGGAGGTGGGGCTGGGTGTAGTTCGGCATCTGCAGACGGGCGTCGCGCAGCGTGAACCAGTCGGTCTCCATGTTGACGGGCTCGTCGGCGGCGAGCCGGGCCATGATCGCCTCGAGCGACTGCTCCATCTTCTGGCGCTGGCTGACGGACTCGATGCCCATCATGTAGGCGTCGGAGCTGAGCGCGCCGGGGCCGGCGCCGAGCATGGCGCGGCCGCGGGTCATGTTGTCGAGCTGGACCATGCGCCCGGCCACCATGAGCGGGTGGTGGTAGGGGAGGCTGGTCACGCCGGTGCCGAGCATGATCGAGCGGGTGCGCGGGGCGGCGGCGGCGATGATCAGCGTGGGGTCGGCGATCAGCTCCCAGCCGGCGCTGTGGTGCTCCCCGATCCAGGCCTCGTCGAAGCCGAGGCGGTCGAGGTGGACGATCAGTTCGATGTCGCGGTCGATGGCGAGCTGCGGGTTTTCGCCGACGGGGTGGAACGGCGCGAGAAAGATGCCGAACTTCATGCGCCGCGGTCTGAAGATCATGCAGGGCCCCCTCAGGCTGCGTGTTTCCGGGAGTTCGATGGCTGGTGGGCATGATAGCGGCAGGGCGGGGTGTGCGCTGCGGGCTAGCGGTTCCCGGCGGTCTCGCTGCCGGGCAGCAGGCCCGTGCCGGCATTGAGGTAGAGGTAGAGCGCTATCAGCCAGGCGGGCCCGAAGGTGACCAACGCCAGTTCCTCGCGGACGACCATGAGCCCGGCCGCGGCGGCAAGCCCGATGACCAGCGCCCCGAGGGCTGGTCGCCGTTTCGAGAACATCGTGCTGAGCCAGGCGGGCAGCCAGACGGCGGGGATGGCGGGCCAAGTCTACCAGAAGTAGTCGATGTCGAGTCGGGTCGCGCCGTTGACCATCATGAAGAGCGGGATGGCCGCGCCGATGGTGGCGAGGGCCGCGGCCGTGAGCGCGAGGCGGTCGTTCACTCAGGGGTCAGGTCGGAGGGTCGGACGAGCGCCTCCAGGGCTCGCTGCAGCCCGTCGCCGCGGAGTGCCGCTTCGATGGCGTCGCGTCCCGCTTCGGTTGTCATGAGCCGAGATACCTCCTGACCGAGTGGGTCCAGCAGCAGCTGGTAGCCGGTGGGGAGATGGTAGACAAGCACTCCCAGCCGGCCGTCGTGGGCTCCGCAGATCGTTCTGAAGGCGACGACCATGTCGCTGAGGTAGTGCTTCTCGTTCGGGTCCTTCTTGAACTCGATTACCGAGCGGTTCGCCGCGATGGTGCCCCTCTGGGTGCACGCTCCGACCGGATCGTACGGCGCGGCTGACGACTCCCCCGCAGCGGACAGCGTGAAGCCGCTGGCGGCCGAGCCGTGTGCCGGCGGTACCGGCTCTTGCTCGGTTGAGCTGGCCGTGCAAGAGGCGAAGGGCATGAGGGCGAGAACTGTGAGCGTCGCAATCGGTCTTGTGATCACTTGCACGAGGTCCTCGCTGCCGCTGCGCCTCAGCGTGGGAACGTCTGAAGTGCCATCAGAGATTCCTGCGCCTGCACGCCGAGTCAGCCTTGGCCCGGGGCGCGAGCGAGTGTTGCATGTTCAGCCCAGCACCGGAATCTCGTCGAGCAGCGTCACTGCCCGCTGGCTGACGCGGGCGCGGTAGGCGCGGCAGCGGACTCCGGCGGAGCGTGCTTCGTCGAGCGCCGCGACGAAGTCGGGGTCGATGGCGTCCAGGGTGCGGAAGGCGCGGGCGTCGGAGCGCTGGGCGACGAAGCAGATGGCGGCGTCCTCGCCGTCGCGGGCGAGGGCGGTGAGTGCGTGGAGGTGGCGGACGCCTCGTGCGGTGGCGGGGCTGGGGAAGCGTGCGACGCTGTTGCGAACGAGCGTGGTGCACTTCACCTCCATCCAGAGCTGGCGCTCGCCGCGCCGAAGCAGGAGGTCGAGTCTGCCGCCGTCGATCGGTGGTTCACGTCGAACGAGCCGCCATCCTCGGAATCCCGGGAGCGTGCGTGCATCGAGCGCCTCGGCGATCAGCGAGGCGGAGAGGTTGGCGTCGACGGCGACCCAGCGGCCCCACTGTCTCGCCAGCACGAGCGTGTACGGCAGCTTGCGGTCGGTCGTGACCGCCGGCGTGACACGCACCTCGATGCCGGGCCGCAAGATCGAGGCGAGGTTGCCGGTGTTGGCGAGGTACGCGCCCGCCGTGCCTCTTGCGGGACCGGTTGAGTCTGGGGAGTGGACGCCGAGCGCCACTCGTACGGTGAAGCGGTTCGGCTGGTCGACGACGCGGGCCGGGATCAGCGGTTGAGCGTGGAGCATGGGGCGAGGGTAGTCGCCGCTCGCTACCTCTTCATCGCCGCGGCGGCTTCGAAGGTGGCGCGGACGGAGCCGGTCTGGAGGGCGTCGATGTCGGCGTCGGATGCGCCGGTGTCGCGCAGCCAGTTGACCTCCACGGCGGGGACGCCGAGCCAGCAGTCCGGGTTGACGGGGGTGCGGCCGCCCCAGCAACCGTAGGGGGTGGCGTCGTGGCCGAGCGAGGTCTGCTCGGCGTAGCCGGCCTGGGCCATCGCCAGGGCGACGCCTCCGCGCCGCGCCAACTCTTCCTCCGGCGCCTGCACGAAGAAGCGGTCGAGCCCGACGGTGGCGCCTCGGGCGGCCAGTCCCTTCAGGTAGTCCAGGTCATTGGTGTCGTTGGAGTGGCCGATGGTGACGGCGCGGAGGTCGAGCCCCTCGTCCTCGAAGATGTCGAGCAGCGGGGTGCCGAGTTCGTCGACGGCGCGGGTGTGGCAGGAGATGGGGACGCCGCTGGCCTTCGCGGCGCGGGCGGCGGCGCGGGCGGTGTTCTCGAGTTGCGAGCGCGGGGTCATGAAGCCCTCGTCGAGGTGGTATTCGACGTCCCAGGCGAGCTTGATGATGCCGGCGTGGACGTCGGTGCCCTCGATGCCGTCGTCGATCTCGCTGATGAAGTAGCGGGCGATCTCGTCCGGGTCGACGCGGAAGAAGTAGGAGGGGACCCAGCGGTAGACGCCGGTGGCGCAGACGACGTTGACGCCGTGCTCGTCGTGGCGGGCGGCGACCTTCTGGAAGAGCGAGACCTGGCGGCCGAGGTCGAGCGGGGTGAGGTCGATCACGCTGTCGATGCCGGCCGCCCTGGCGCGCTTGAGCGCTTCGACGTTGGCGTCGACGGCCTCGGCCTCGTCGTACAGGCCGGGCACGCGCTCCATGCCGCCCATGCCGTTCGTGAGGTGCTCGTGCGAGAGCGTGCGCCCGAGCGCGGCGCTCTCGAGCGTGCCGTTGATGGTATGGACGTTCGACATGAGGTGTCTCCTCGGGGGTGACGCCCGGGCTTGCTGGGCGTGCTGGCTTCGGGAGCCGATGTCCCCCGTCGGGGGGTGGGGGCGCTATGCGGGGGCAGAGATGTCACTCAGAAGCGCTGGTGGACCTTCTCGATGATTGCTACGCAGTTCACGACTGCGATTGTCATTTGGGCACACATTGCCGCCTCGACGGCAGTGGCGCTTCGGTCATGTTGCAGGCTGTTCGCAAGGTCGAGACTGGCTTTGGCTGACTGCCTCGCCTCGCGGTGGCTCTTCCCGGCCAGCATGACTGAGAAATAGGCGTCGAGCATTCTCTTCATGTCGGTTACCGATGGTTCGATCCCGTCGAGCGGCGGATGCTTCGCGCGATCGTAGACGGCCTGTGCCAGTGAGATCAGCGCCTCGCGGCAAAGGTAGCCGACGGACTGGTAATCTTCCTCCGCCGTCGCCTCACGCAGACGTTCCTGTAGACGTCCCATCTGGCGCTCGACTCTTCCCCAAGCGAAAGGCTCGACTTCATCATCGGAGGCCGGTCTATCTCGCGCACCTTCGCGGCCCGAGGACGGTTCGGGGGGCGCCCCTACTGCGGGAAGTCGCTCGATCGAGCGGACGAATTGCTGAGTTTGGGTCAGGCTTCTCAAGATGTCTGCTTGAATCGGAGGAATCGTGAACTTGGGAAGCTCGATCGGACGTAGCTTGAACTCCGGCATCTTCACGAGTTCTCGCATCATCTGCGCGACCTGCCCCGAAATGGGACGCATCGCGGCCCTGACCTTCTCTGCCTCGTCCGAGAGCCTCGCATCGATTGCGTCGCAGAATTGGCCGAAGACGTCGTCGCTCCCGACGAGGCTCGTGTTCAAGGTCCGCTTCTCGGCGGCGAACAGTGTCGCGACACGCGAGAGCAAACGATCGGGCCACGCTTCAACGACATCGAGTTTGAGCTGCGGGGCAATCAGGTGTCGATGGAGAACGCGTGCTACGAGTGTGCGGTCTGTCAGCCCCGGTTCTTCGTTACGGGCACTCCTGATGAAACTCAAATCGTCGAAGCTGACGATTGGCCGCAGTCGGAGCGTTCCATGCCGGTTTGTGCGGACACGTATGACCGCATCTTTGGCCGGCTTCTTCTTCGGGACATGGATGAGAGTCTACCCGACGGTGTGCCGCCGCCCCTGTCAGTCCCCCGCCGCGTCCGTCGCGGTCGGCAGTTCGCCGAAGGCGCCGGCTTCGCGGAGGGCGGTGATGTCGTCCCAGTTGTAGCCGGCGTCGACCAGGACCTGCTCGGTGTGCTGGCCGAGCTCAGGGGCGAGATGGCGCACGCCGCCGGGGGTGCGGCTGAGGTTGACCGGCGTGCCGACGGTGGGGACGGGGTCGCCGCCTTCGACGGGGACGTTGGTGAGGTAGCCGTTGGCCCAGGCCTGCGGGTCCTCCGCGATTTCGAGGTAGCTGGAGACCGGCTGCACGAAGTACTCGGGCTGGAGCAGCTCGAGCCACTCGTCGCGCGGCCTGGCGACGAAGACCTCGCGCAGGCGGTGGATGGTGCGCTCGCGCAGTTGCTCGTCGCGCATGTTGGCCGTGTAGCGGCCGTCCTGGGCGAGGTCGGGCGCGTCGATCACGTCGCAGAAGCCGTCCCACCAGCGGTCGGCGACGGGGCCGCCGATCTGGAGCAGTTTGCCGTCGGCGCAGGGGTAGGCGTTCCAGTGCGGGCGGCGGCGGTCGGGGTCGACGTGCTGTTGCTCGCGGTCGTGCCACATGGCGGCTGTGATGTTGAAGCCCTGGATGCAGAGCTGCGCGCCGTAGAGCGAGGTGTTGACCTCCTGGCCGATGCCGCTGCGTTCGCGCTCCCAGAGGGCGACCATCATGCCGTAGGCGGAGACGATGGCGCCGACGTGGTCCGCGAAGGGGACGCCAACGGGCAGCGCGCCGGTCTCGGGCGTCCCGGTGACGTTCATCACCCCACCGCGGGCTTGGGCGAGGATGTCCATGGAGCCGACCTGGGACTCGGCGTCGGGGCCCAGGTGCCCCCAGCCGGTGGCGCGGCTGACGATGATGCGCGGGTTGCGCTCCGCCATCACCTCATAGGTGAGGCCCAGCCGTTCGAGCACGCCGGGGCGCATGTTGTTGTGGAAGATGTCGGCCGTTTCGACGAGCTTGAGCAGCACGTCGCGGCCCTCGTCGGTGCGGAGGTCGAGCGAGATCGCGCGCTTGTTGCGGTTGAGGTGCTGGAAGTAGGGACGCAGCCCGTTGGGGGCAAGGTCGAGGCCGGTGCCGCGGCCGGGATCAGGATGGTCGGGCGATTCGACTTTGATGACATCGGCGCCCATGTCGGCGAGCATGGCTGAGGCATAGGTGCCCTGCTGGAAGACGGACATATCGAGCACGCGGATGCCTTCGAGCGGGAGCGTCACGGGTGCCTCCGGGCTTCGGTCGCTGCGGCTCCGTTCGCACCACGAGCGTGGTCGGTGGCGAGCCAGTCTCGGGCATCGTACTCGCTCGGGCAGGGGGACGTGATGGAGTGGGACGAGTTCGAGGCGGCATGCCCGGAGATCGGCCGGCTGGCGCGGGAGCGGCTGGCGAAGGATGAGCTGGTGATGCTGGGTACGCTGCGGCGTGACGGCTCGCCTCGCATCAGCCCGTGCGAGGTGGATTTCGCCGGGGGCCGCATCTTCTTCGGCATGATGTGGCACTCGATGAAGGCGCTGGACCTGCGCCGCGACCCGCGGCTGGTCGTACACAGCGTGACGCGGGACCGCGCCGGGACGGACGGCGACATCAAGCTCTACGGGCGCGCGATCGAAGTGTTCGACGCGCCGACGCGGGAGCTCTTCCGCGAGACGGTGCAGGCGCGCCTCGATTGGGCGCCGGAGGAGCCGCAGTTCCACGTCTTCGCGCTCGACGTGGAGCGGGCCGGGTACGCGGTGTTCGACGACGAGCGGCAACGCACGATGGTGTGGGAGCCCTCCGGCGGGCTGCGTGTGCTGGACGGCGACGGGTAGGCGGCAAGGGCCCGGCCCCGCAGCGCCGTCGCTCGATGTGCGCTCGTGGTTGTCCGAGGGAGCGCGCGCGGGACTTCATGCCCTTGAGAGGCGCTCGGTACCGCGCCTAGTCTTGCGCGGCGATGGACGCCCATCACGTCTTCGGTCACTGGTCGCATGTGCGCGAGGGTCTCGTCGAGGCGCTTGGCATGCTGTCGGACGAGCAGTTGAGCTTCGCCCCGGGTGTGGAGCGTGAGGGGCGCGAACCGCTGCGATCGCTCGGCGAGGTCGCGGTGCACATCGCCGGTTCGGAGGCGGGGTGGTTCCGCCACGCGATCAGCGGCGAGCTGGACGGCTGGCCGCCGGCCCCCGCGGCCGAGGATCACCGGACGGTGGCGTCGATCCAGGCGCTGCTGCGTCAGGTCCACGAGGGGACCGTGGCCTACCTGAAAGCGCTCGACGTGGACGAGCTCGACGAGACCTTCGCGTTGCCGTGGGGTCCGGAGGTGACGCGTCGCTGGGCGATCTGGCACGTACTGGAGCACGAGATTCACCACCGGGGCGAGATCTATCTCATGCTCGGGCTGATGGGCATGGAAGCGCCGGACGTATAGGCGTCTCGCCCTTGAAGCGGCCGAGGCGCCCCGGCCGTGCAAGGGGAGCGGAGCAGGTCAGAGCGCGAGCATCGCCTCGGTGACGGTCATGGCGGCGCGGGCGTAGCGGGCGACGCTCTCCGGGTCGACGGCGTTGTCTGTGGTGTCGTTGGGGCTGTGGAAGAGCGGGTGGCCTCCGAGGAACGAGACGTAGCGCCCACCAAAGGCGTGGATCTCGCGTGCCTCGCCGCCTCCGGGGGAGCCAGCGGGCATGGCGTCGCGGGGGTCCGCGCCGGCATCGTCGATCGCCCTCGTAGCGATGGCGAGCAGTTCCTGGTCGCTGGCGGCGAGGCGCGGCATCGCACGCTTCGCGCCGATCGATGCGCCGAGATGGAGCCAGGCGACGGCGCCGTCGGGAGCGGTGAGGGAGGCGTGGGCGCGCAGGTAGTCGAGCAGGCCGTAGTGGTGCATCTCGTGCCCGGAGCTGGCGACCAGTTCGACGGTGCGGCGGTGGGGCGCGGCGGCCAGCGCCTCCGCGATCGCGAGCCAGATGGCCAGGCCCCCGCCTCGTTCCGCGGCGCAGGTGAACCAGCCGGAGCGAGGGGTCATGACGACGACGGGGGCGGCATCGGGCTCATCGCCTGGCAGGGTGGCGACGACGTTGGTGGCAGCGGAGGTGAGACGTTCCGACTCGATCTCCACGAGCGCTTCCGCGCCGACGAGGACGTCCGGCATGAGGTTGGAGACGTCGTTGGGGGCGAGCTGCAGCACCGGGAGCTGGTGGGGGCGGTCGATGCGCTCCGCGTTGCGCACGATCACGTCGCCGTGCTCGTCGCCCGCGACCATCAAGAGTGCGACGGCGCCCGCGGCCTGGAGCTCGTCGAGCCGGTCGTAGATCTCCGGGCCTCCGAAGCCGGCGTCGTCCCGGGTGGCGACCACGATGCGGCCAAAGAGGTCGTCGTCGCCGGCGGAGCCGAGCTGGCCGTCCAGCCCACCGGGCGGGGTGGTACCGCCGTCGTACATCGGGATGCCGGTGGTCTTGCCGTCGGGCCAGCTCAGGCGGGCGGTGCGATGCTCGATGCGGGGGAAGTCGAAGCGTTCGAGCGATGCGGGGGCACCGGCGGCTTCAAGTTCGTCGACGAGCCAGCGGCCGGCGCCGTCGTCGCCGGGCCAGCCGGTGCGATGGATACCGAACGATTCGAAGCTGCGGATGCGCCGTTCAATCGTGGCCGGATCGAAACCGCTGTCGGACACCTGTGCCCCCTCGGATGGTCGTGTGGCTGAGACACGAGTACGCGGCACTGTGACCCGCGTCAAGTAAGGGTGTTGCAAGATCGGCGGGAACAGGCGACTGTATCTGCGTCGATCTTGGCCCCGAGAGGAACCTGTCATTCCGGCGCCTGTACACGATCCCACGCAATCGCGAGCACGACTCAGATTCGCGCCCCTGGCTGCGCCGCGGCTGTGGGCCCGCTGGGCGCGCGCGCTGCCGCTGGCGCTGGCCATCGCGGCTCTCGCGACGGGCGTGTGGCTGCTTGACACCGACCGCTCGCACGGTGAGGGACTCGAGGACGGCTGGATACTGCACGACGGTGGGATGGTGATGGCCGGCGCGGGCGCCGCGCGTGATGTCGCGGTGCCACTGAAGATCACGTTCTTCACGGACAACTTCGGACCGCCGCCGGCGAGATGGCCGGTCGAGTCGCTGCCACTGGCGTTCTGCACCTACCAGAACAACCGCCCATCGACGATCACGGCGGAGGAGTTCCGCGATGCGGTGGCGAATGCGGCACGTGTCTGGAACGAGACCGGGACTGCCGCGGGCGTGCGCTACGCCGGTGACTGCGTCGCCGGGTTCCGGCAGGTGCTGGAGAACGACCGCAGCGAGATCGGTTTCGACGATAGCCGCAATCTCGTGCAAGGCGCCCAGGCGGCTGCGACTCTGGGGTTGTGGCGCGAGTTCAGCTCCTTGTTGGATCGCGAGTTCGTCGAGACGGACATCGTGCTCGACCAACAACCTTCGGAATCGCTGCCGCTGCAGTGCTTCCGCACAACGATAGTGCATGAGATGGGGCACGCACTCGGGCTCGGACACAGCGACGATCGCGGTGACCTGATGTTCCCCTCGTTCAACCCGAACGACCTGAGGACCTGCCAGACGGGACCGAGCGCGGCGGAGATTTCACGGCTGCAGGAGCTGTACGGCGTCGACCGGCCGCCGGCGGTCGATGCGGGGGATGGCGGCACGGTCGAACCGAACGCGGCGATGACGCTGACGGCCACCGGGTCAGACCCGGAGGGCATGGCCCTGACGTTCGAGTGGAAGCAGGTCTCGGGGCCGGCCGTGGTGCTGCGGAGCGGGGCGGCGACGACGACGTTCACGGCGCCGGCAACGATTGGCGTGACCCTGGTGTTCGAGGTGACGGCGTTCGACCGCTTCCTGCATCCGGCGGTGGCGACGACGAGCGTGACGGTGCGGACCGCGAACGAACCGCCGGGGGCGGCCCCGGGATTGCTCTCGTTCAGCCGGGGCGAGGGTAGCGACGCGGAACTGACGTGGGATGAGGTGAGCGGCGCCAGCTCGTACCAGTTCTGCAGTCAGCTGCCCGGGCAGCGGCGGTCGATCCGTTGCCAGGACCTGGCGACCCCGTCCGCCGGGATCGACTGGGACTCTGCGCTCAGCACCCGCGGCGTGGCGAGCGACACGCGCGTGCTGATAGGCGGCGTGCGCGAGACGTCGGTGCGGGCGTGCAACTCGCAGGGCTGCTCCGGGCCGGGCCTTGGGCCGCTGGCAGGCGGGCTGCAGTGGGCGGCGTGGGAGGTCGACTACGACTTCTTCGTGATGGCCTTCGACTTCGGCCGGCTGCAGTTCACGATCGTCGGCGTCGTCAACGTCGAGGGCCCGGACCGCTCGTTCACGTTCTACAACGGTTCCGCCGCGGACCCGAAGCAGAAGCGCGTCCGGGCCTGCGGTGCCGTCACGGCCGGCACAGCATGCGTCGGTCTCCTGCGGCCGGGCGATCAGCACTTCGGGGTGGCGACGGTGGTGAGCGAACGCTCCGGCGTGCCGACGGTCGAGCATCGGGTGACGATCCGCTAGGCAGTCCAACGGGCGGTTAGAGCAGTCCGACCGGCCGGGTGCTAGTCGGGCGTGCCGGCCAGGGCCTCGGCCAGCGGGCTGAACTTGAGGTCGACCTCGGCCAGTTCGGAGGCAGGGTCGGAGTCGCCCATGATGCCGTTGCCGGCAAACATCCAGGCTTGCGTGCCGCGCACCAGCGCGGCACGCAACGCGACGGCGAACTCGCCGTCACCGGCAGCATCGATCCAGCCGATGGGGCCGGCGTACCAGCCGCGGTCCATGTGCTCGTGCGCCGCGATCACCTTGCGTGCGGCGTCGGTGGGCCAGCCGCAGACCGCCGGCGTCGGGTGGAGCCGCTCGACCAGTTCCAGCACGTCGATGCCCGGCAGCGTGGTGCCGGAGATCTCGGTGGCGAGGTGCTGGATGTTGCGCAGGCGGCGCAGGCCCGGCTGGTTGGGGGCGCGCAGCACGCTCGTCGCCCCGGTCAGCGCCTCGCGGATCGCGCGCACCACGGTCTCATGCTCGATGCGGTCCTTCGCGCTCTCCAGCAGCGCCCGGCCCAGCCGCCCGTCTTCCTGATCGGTCGTGCCGCGCCCGGCGGAACCGGCGAGGCCAAGCGCCATGACGTCGCTGCCGTTCAGTCCCACGAGCAACTCCGGGCTGGCGCCGAGGAAGGTTGACCCGTCGACGCTGAGGGTGAAGAGGTGGCAGTGGGGGTAGTTGCGGCGCAACGTCGCCATCGTCGCGCCCGTGTCAATCACGCCATCGCCGCCGAGTTCGCGCGAGGTCGCCAGCACGGCCTTCTCGTAGAGCCCGTCGCGGACTTCGAGTGCGATGGCGGAGACGCTGTGCTGCCAGCGCTCGCGGTCGACATCGCGCAGCACGGATAGTGGCGCGGCGGATGGCTGCGGCGATGCCGGCGCGACGGCGAGTGTGAGCAGTTCGGCGATGCGTTCGGTGGGCTCGCTCTCGCTGGGATCCTCGTGGTCGGGGGCGATCACGATGCCGCTCGAATCGCCATCGCGTACGAACAGCAGTTGCGGCAGGACGAGCGAGCCGCAGCCGAAGCCGCCCCACGGTTCGCCGGGCGGGCGGTCCTGGCGGAATGCGAACCCGCCGAGCAGACGTGGCCGCAAGGCCGGGTCGTCCGAGATCACCTCTGGTGCGAGCAGGCGTGTGACATCGGGGCGCAGCGCCACCGGCCCGGCGCCCGGCGAAAGGTCGGTTCGCCCGGCCTCCCCGACGGCGACCAGTGCGAGGCCGTGATCGGGCCGCTCGTAGGAGGCGATCACGCCGCCCCGGGCGCGTTCGGTCAGCAGCGCTTCGGGCCGGAAGCCGCCCGGCAATCGGAGGCCGAGGAAGCGGTCCGGGTACTGCGCGCGCAGCTCACGGACGCGCGCACTGACGGCAACGATGGCGTCGCCGTCGGTTGCAGCGGGCGTCAACGTCGTGCCCTCGGATCGATGTCCATCGTTTCGCTTTCGAGCGTACCTGGGCTTCTCGAGCAGGCTTCCGGGAGAGCGTCTCAGGGAACGAGCGCGGGGCCCGCCGGTCGCAGTATATGAGTGCGTCCGGCTACGTGCCGTGAGATTCGGCTGGGCGAGGGTGGGCAGGTCCGGAGCGTGCGAGTTCGCCCGCCTCACCGTGCCCGGGAAACGCGGTTGTGGGAGACTCGGGCGGAACGGCGGGATGGCGTCGAGACTGGGGCGAGCGTGGCCGGCGAGAAGGAACGTTACGTACGCGGCTTCGTGGCCCAGCTCGCGCGGAGCGGCGTCACGCACGCCGTGATCTGCCCCGGGTCGCGGTCCACGCCGCTGACGCTGGCGCTGGCGGCCGCGCCCGATGTCGAGTGCCTGCTCCACCTCGATGAGCGCTCCGCCGGGTACTTCGCACTGGGTCTGGCCCGGCAGCTGGGCGAGCCCGTCGCGCTGGTCTGTACCTCGGGCACGGCGGCGGCGAACTTCCTGCCGGCGGTGGTGGAGGCCTCGCTCTCGCGTGTGCCGCTGGTGGTGCTGACGGCCGACCGGCCGCCGGAGCTGCGCGACGTGGGGGCGGCGCAGACGATCGATCAGGTGCGGATGTTCGGCAGCCACGCGCGCTGGGCCGTCGAGATGCCGCTGGCCGACGGCAGCGCGGCCGTCGAACGGTACGCGGTGAGCGTCGCCACACGCGCCGTCGAGGCTGCGTCGAGCGTGCCGGCGGGGCCGGTCCAGCTCAACTTCCCGTTCCGAGAGCCGCTGATCGAGCCTTCCAGCCCTGCCGGCAGCTCGGGTGAGCAGCCGTTCTCCGGGACGTTCGAGGCGGCAACGGTGAAGCAAGTCTCGTCCGGGTCGGTGGACGTGCCAGCCGCGACGGCGGAGCGCCTTGCCGGGGCGTTCGCGGGCCGTCGTGGGGTCGTGGTCTGCGGGCCGCAGTCCGGGGGGCTGCCCGCCGCGCAGATCGCCGCGCTGGCGTCGGCGCTCGGCTGGCCGCTGCTGGCGGACCCGCTCTCGGGGCTGCGTGCCGGCAAGCACGACCGGTCGGCGGTGGTGGAGACGTACGACACGCTGCTCCGAGACCAGCAGTTCGGCGCGGAGACCGCGCCGGAGGTCGTGTTGCGATTCGGTGCGGCACCGACCTCGAAGGCGACGAACGGCTGGCTGGCGGCGCAATCGAGCGCGCAGCACGTGCTCGTCGATGAGGCGCAGTGGCGCGACCCGGATTCGATGGCGACGGAGGTCGTGCGCGCCGAACCGGCGCTCCTCAGCCACGCGCTGTTGGCGAAGCTCGGCGAGCGTTCCGATCGCCCGGATGCAGGGTGGGGCGAGCGCTGGCGGACGGCGAACGAGGCGGCTCGCGACGCCCTGCGTGAGGCGATCGACGGCCTGCAGGAGCCGTTCGAGGGGCGTGCGCCGTTGGAACTGGTGGAGGCGCTGCCGGAGGGCGCCACGCTGGTGGCCGGGAACAGCATGCCGGTGCGGGACATCGACTCGTTCCTGCCGTCGCTCGACTGCGAGATTCGCATCGTCGGGACGCGGGGCGCGTCGGGCATCGACGGGGTGGTATCGACGGCGGTGGGCGCCGCCGCCGGGGTGAAGGGGTCGGGAGGCCCGGAGGGCGCCGGCCGGGTGGCGTTGCTGGTGGGTGACCTCTCGTTCTTCCACGACCTCAACGGACTGTGGCCGCTGCGGCGTCACGGCCTGGACCTGACGGTGCTGCTGGTGAACAACGACGGCGGCGGTATCTTCCACTTCCTGTCGCAAGTCGAGCAGGTGCCGGACCACTTCGAGCAGTGGTTCGGCACGCCGCACAGGCTGGACTTCGAGGGGGCCGTGCGCATGCACGGCGGCAGCTTCACGCGGCTCGAGGGGGCCGCCGGCTGGCGCGCGCCGCTGGCCGAGGCGCTGGCCGCGCCCGGGCTCTCCGTGCTGGAGTTGCGCACCGATCGCGAGCGCAATGTCGAGCTGCACCAGCGGGTGATCGAGCAGGCGAATGCCGCCGTTCGAGCGGCGCTGAGGTCCGTCGGGGCGAAAGGGTGAGGGCGGGCCGGTGAGCCGCGTCGAGGTCGATGGGTTGGGGCTGAATGTCGAGGTTGCTGGCAGCGGGCCGCCGCTGGTGCTGCTGCACGGCTTTACCGGCTCCGCGGCGGGGTGGACGCCGCTCGTCGATGCGCTGGCCCCGGAGTACACCACGCTGGCCGTCGACATCGTCGGGCACGGCCAATCCGACGCGCCCGCCGACATCGACCGCTACCGAATGCGCCGTTGTGTCGACGACCTCGTGGCGGCGGTGCGGGC
>JASLOV010000234.1 GCA_030745285.1 Dehalococcoidia bacterium
GTGAAGGCCACGATCGCCGACCACGCGGAGCCCTCGCTCCCCAGTGTCTACGGTGTCTACCGGGGCGCGTTGCTGCAGGAGCGCGAGGTCTTCGACCTGATGGGCGTGCGGTTCGACGGCCACCCCGACCTGCGCCGGCTCTTCCTCTGGGAAGGCTACCCGGGCCACCCGCTGCGCAAGGACTTCATGCAGGTGACCGGGCACCACCCCGGCCTGCCCGGATTCCCGTACGAGCAGCCCGACCAGCCGGTGCGATGACCACGGGAACCGAACCCTACGTCCTCAACATCGGGCCGCAGCACCCCTCGACCCACGGCGTCTTCCGCATTCGCGTCGTCATGGACGGGGAGCGTATCGAGGACATCGACATGATCGTCGGCTACCTCCATCGCTCGATGGAGAAGCTGGCGGAGGAGCGCACCTACACGCAGAACATCCCTTTCACCGACCGCACGGACTACCTGGCGGCGATGTCGAACAATCTCGGCTACTGCCTGGCGGCGGAGCAGCTCTCCGGCGTCGAGGTGCCGGAGCGGGCCTCGTACCTGCGGGTGATCTTCGCGGAGCTGCAGCGCATCGCCAGCCACGCGATGGCGAACGGGCAGCTGGTGACCGACGCCGGCGCGTGGCAGACGCCGCTGCTCTACATGTTCCGTGAGCGCGAGAAGATCCTTGACCTCTTCGAGATGACCTGCGGCGCGCGCCTCACCACCAACTACATGCGCATCGGCGGCGTCGCCTTCGAACCGCCCGACGAGTTCTACCCGGCCGTGAACGCGCTGATCGACGAGCTGCCCGACCGGTTGGATGAGTACGACGAGCTGATCGTCGACAACGAAATCTTCATCGCTCGAGCGCGCGGCGTGGGGGTGATTTCGGCGGAGGACGCCATCAACGCCTCGCTTTCCGGGCCGATGCTGCGCGCCTCCGGCGTGCCGTGGGACCTGCGCAAGGCCGACCCGTACTGCGTCTACGACCACATGGAGTTCGACATCCCGGTCACCCACGGCGGCGATTCGTACGATCGCTTCATGGTGCGCATGGAAGAGGTGCGCCAGTCCGTGCGCATCATCCGCCAGGCGCTGGAGGCGCTGCCCGGCGGCGCACACAAGACGGAGATCCCGCTGGCGCTGCGGCCCGAGCCCGGCGAGGTCTACACCCGCGTCGAAGGGCCGCGAGGCGAACTGGGCTTCTACCTGGTCTCGGACGGCGGCCCCGCCCCATACCGTTTTCACATTCGCGCGCCGTCGCTGATTAACCTCACGCTGCTGCGCGAGATGGCCGTTGGCGCGGCGCTGCCGGACGCCATCGTCGCGCTCGGCTCGATCGACATCGTGCTCGGGGAGATCGACCGATGATGCTGCCGGAGCCCGTGCTCCGACGCATCCCGCTGGTCAACCGGCTGCGCCGGATGGGGCCCGAGTTCTTCCCCACGGGTATCCGCCAGCGCATCCCCCACCCGAAATCGCGGGTGCTGCTGACCGGGTTCATCGCCTTCTTCGTCGTCAGCAATGTCTTCAACGTCTTTCTCACCTACTGGGTGATCAACGGAAACCTGGACGGCAAGTGGTACGACTTCCGCGATCCCGGCGTGGCGATGGGGCAGTTCACCGGCTGGCTCGACGACCGCAACGCCGAGTTGCCCTCGGGCCTCGATTTTCTCGGCGCCCACTGGCTCTCGTACGCCGTCTCGGCGGCGATCGGCGGCCTGGCAATCCTCAGCTTCATCGGGCTGGTGCTGCTGCTGCTCGTCTGGTCGGAGCGGCGCCTGCTGGCGCGCATCCAGGTGCGGCGCGGGCCGAACCGGGTGGGGCCCTACGGGCTGCTCCAGCCGCTGGCAGACGCGCTCAAGCTGATCCAGAAGGAGACGCTGATCCCGCGCGGCGCGGACCGCTTCATGTTCTACCTGCCGCCGTTGCTGATCTTCATCCCGCTGCTGCTGGTGTGGGGTCCGGTGCCGTGGTCGCCGAGCATGACCTACCTCGACCTCAACGTCGGCGTGCTCTACATCCTGGCGATCGGCTCGCTCTCGACGGTGACGATCTTCATGGCCGGGTGGTCGTCGAACAATCACTACGCGCTGCTGGGCGCGATGCGCACGATCGCGATGATGATCTCCTATGAGATCCCGCAGAGCATCGCCTTGCTGGCGGTCGTGATCATGGTCGGCTCGATGAACCTCGGCGACATCGTGCAATGGCAGGCCGATCACAACCTCTGGCTGGCCGCGCTGCTGCCGCTGGCGCTGTTCGCCTTCTTCTTCTCCTCCACCGCCGAGTTGAACCGCACTCCGAACGACATCGCCGAGGCGGAGTCGGAGATCGTGGCAGGGTTCCACACGGAATACTCCGGCATGAAGTTCGGGCTCTACCTCGCCGTCGAACTCGGCAATGCGCTGGCGGTCGGTGCGCTGGTGACGACGCTGTTTCTGGGCGGCTCGTCGCTCTTCGGGCTGGAGGACAACTGGCTGCCGCCGTACATGATCTTCGGCGTGAAGGTCGCGCTGATGTACTTCGTCTTCATCTGGCTGCGGGGCACGCTGCCACGCTTCCGGCTCGATCAACTGATGGCCTTCGCCTGGAAATACCTGATTCCGCTCACCATCCTCAACACCCTGATCGTCGCCGTCGAGGCCTCGATCTTCGAGCGCTGGGACGTGAACGAAGCGGTCTCGCTGGGACTCTTCAGCATCGGCAACATCGCCATCGCCATCGCCCTCATGCGCGCCTGGTCGCGGGTGCTGGGCTACCGGCCCGAGCGCGAGCCGTTGCTGCGTCCGACCCTGACCACGACCGTCGGCGGCCTGCGGGCTTCCGAGCGCATGCGTGGCGTCTCCGCCCGAGCGGGGCTGTAGCGTGGAGCGCCCCCGAGTGGAGAGTCGCTAAGTGGAGAGCCCGGGCATCATCGCAGCCTTCTGGTTGCTCTCGGCGGTCACCGTCGGAGGAGCGCTGGCGGTCTTTCTCTCGCGCAACCTGATTCACGCGGTGGTCTTCCTCGTGCTTTCGTTCCTGGGCATGGCGGGGCTGTTCCTGACACTGTCTGCGGACTTCATCGCCGTGGCGCAGATCCTGATCTACGCCGGCGCCGTCTCGATCCTCATGGTCTTCGCCGTGATGCTGACGCCGATGTCGGCGCGCGACAACAGCAACTCGCTCTACGTCGTGCCCGGCGTGCTGCTTGGCGCGATCGTGGCGGCCGGGGTGGCGTTTATCGCCGTCGATGTGGAGTGGCCGGTGCTTGCGGACCTCGACGCCGACCGCTTCCCGACGACCGTGAGCGCGATCGGCGACCTGGTGCTCGGGCGCTACCTGCTGGCCTTCGAGGTGGCGTCGGTCCTGCTGCTAGCGGCCCTGATCGGCGCGATCATGCTTGTGCGCGAAGACGAGGCGGCCTGACCATGTCGGACGGCCTCAGCGTCGAGCTCGCTCACTACCTCTCAGTCTCCGGCATCATCTTCGGCATTGGCATCGCCGTCGCGCTCTCGAAGCGCAACGCCATTGCGGTGCTGATGGGCATCGAGCTGATGCTGAACGCCGTTAATCTCGCCTTCATTGCCTTCGCCCGCCTCGGCGGCAACTTCGAAGCGGCCGGGGGAGATCCGCTGGCCGGGCACGTCTTCGTCGTCTTTGTGCTTACCGTGGCGGCGGCGGAGGCCGCCGTGGCGCTCGCGCTGGCGGTACTCGTCTACCGCAGGCGCGAGACCGTCGACCTCGATCGCATCACCCTGATGCGCTGGTAGGGGGCTCGCGATGTGGGTGAAGTTCCTCGACCTGCCGGACGGCTACGCGGCCTCGATCTGGTCGGAGCTGTTTTCGGCGCAGGGGCTCTCCGTGCGCGTGGTGCCGCCGATCGGTACCGGCTCGATGCGCGACGCGCGCGAGATCTGGGTGCCCGACGGCAAGACCCACGTCGCCCGCGAAGTGATGAACAAGATCTGATGCGCTGATGCTGTTTCCAGAGATCCCCGAAGCCGCAGTCTGGGCGATCTACCTGCTGCCGGTGGCGTCATTCGTCGCGATCGTGCTCTCACTGCGGGTCCTGCCGCGCAGTTTCGGTGGCGTCGCCATCGATGCTGGCGTCATCACGATCGGGGCCGTTGGGATTTCCTGGCTGCTCGCGCTCTGGGCGCTGGACACCTCGCTCGACCTCGACGGCGAGGCGGTCGGGGTCCTGCCGCACGAGTGGGTGCACATCTTCGACCTCGAGGTGCTGCTCGGGGTGCGGCTCGACGGGCTGACGGCGGTGATGCTGGTGGTCGTGACCAGTGTCTCGCTGCTGGTGCAGGTCTACTCGACCGGCTACATGCACGGTGATACCGGCTATGCGCGCTACTTCGCGTACATGTCGCTCTTCACGGCCGCGATGCTGGGGCTGGTGGTCTCGTCGAGCCTGCTCCAGCTCTTCGTGCACTGGGAGCTGGTGGGGCTCTCCTCCTACCTGCTGATCGGGTTCTGGTTCCACAAACCGTCGGCCGCGGCGGCCGCGAAGAAGGCTTTCATCGTCACCCGCTTCGGTGACTTCGGCTTCATGCTCGCGGTGCTGCTGATCTGGTCGAAGGCCGGCACCTTCGACATCGCCGAGATCAACCACCTGGCGCTCGAGGGAGCGCCGGCGCTGACATCCGCCGTGCTCGCTGGATTCACGCTCGGCCTGCTCGCCGGGGCCGTCGGCAAATCGGCGCAGTTCCCGCTACACATCTGGCTGCCCGACGCGATGGAAGGCCCGACGCCGGTCTCGGCGCTGATCCACGCGGCGACGATGGTCGTGGCCGGCGTCTACCTGATCGCGCGCTTCTTCCCCTCGTTCGAGGCGGCCCCGTCGGAGGTGACCAGCACCGTCGCCTACATCGGCGGATTCACGGCGCTCTTCGCCGCGACGATGGGCATCGTGGCGACCGACATCAAACGCGTGCTGGCCTACTCCACGATCTCGCAGTTGGGCTACATGGTGATGGCGCTCGGTCTCGGCGGGTACGTGGCCGCGATCTTCCACCTCTTCACGCACGCCTTCTTCAAGGCCCTGCTCTTCCTCGGCTCCGGTTCGGTGAACCACGCCACCAATACCTTCGACATGCGACGCATGGGCGGTCTGCGGCTGACGATGCCGATCACGTTCTGGACGTTCCTGATCGCCGCTCTATCGCTCTCCGGCGTCTTCCCGTTGGCGGG